>RFPQ01000033.1 GCA_009926035.1 Betaproteobacteria bacterium | reverse complement strand
GGGTGATGATTATCAGGTCATTAAATTAGCTGTGATGGGTGAAGTTAAAAATCATTTCCGTCCAGAGTTCATTAATCGTATTGATGAAGTGGTTGTCTTCCACGCGTTAGCAGATGATCATGTGAAATCGATTGCAGCGATTCAGTTGCAATATTTAAAAGATCGATTGGCACAACTTGAAATGAAAGTAGACATTACGGATGCTGCTTTAGAAGAAATTTCGAAAGAAGGATTTGATCCAGTCTATGGTGCAAGACCATTAAAGAGAGCGATTCAATCTGAAATTGAAAATCCACTCGCTAAAGAAATTTTAGCAGGCCATTTTATGGCAAAAGATACCATTAAGATTGATAGTATTTCAGGTAAACTTAAATTTACTAAAATTTAAGTAAAGCCTTGATAGATGAAACAAGCTAGTCAAACATTGGCGATCCGTACTTCGGGTCGCCATTTTTATGATGTCACCCAAAAAGTTTTGGATTGGGTAAATGAATCGGATTTCAAAGAAGGCTTATTAACCCTCTACGTGCAACACACTTCAGCGAGTCTACTTATTAATGAGAATTACGACCCTGATGTTTTAGTTGATTTAGAAAGTTTTTTTGAGCGCTTAGTACCTGATGGCGATTCTTTGTTCATTCATACAGCTGAAGGTGAAGATGATATGTCGGCGCATATTAGAACTGCCCTAACACAAACCAGTCTGTCTATTCCGATCAAGCAAGGTAAAGTTGCCCTAGGCCAATGGCAAGGTATTTTTTTATACGAACATCGCTATCAATCTCATGAACGACGTATCTTGATGCATGCGATTGGTGAGTAATTTATTTGATTGAAGTCCAAGCCAAAGGATCAAAAGGTTTACTGAGTTTTCTTAATTCAAAATAAAGACCATCTGATTCGTTTCCACCAGTATTGCCTACTAAAGCAATCACGTCTCCTCCGCGTACAATTTCACCTGTCTTTTTGAGTGTAGATTGATTGTTGCCATAGAGGCTCATAAAACCCTCCCCATGATCGACAATAATAAGATTGCCAAAGCCCCGAAGCCAGTCAGCAAAAACCACGCGACCTGTTGCGATTGATTTGACTTCATTGCCTTCATTGGATTTAATAAATAAACCTTTCCAAGATAAGCCAGTATCTTCTCGAGGAGAACCAAATCGATTAATGACATCTCCTTTTACAGGTAAACTTAATTTACCTCGAAGTGATTCAAATTTCTGACCTGCAAATGTTTCTGTAGGGATAGTTTCATTTCTCACAATAGGTGTTTTCGAAGATGCTTTTTCTTCTCGCTTAGGTAGAGAGGGTGCTGAAGGTAATCTTGCTAAACGATCAACGAGGTCAGTCAATCTTTTTTCATCTCGCATTAATTTTTGAATTTCATTACGTTGCTGATTAATCTTAAAAGATAAGCTTGCAATAAGTTTGGCTCGATCTTTCTTTTGTAACTCTAGTTCAGCGCGCTTAATTTCTTCTTTTTGTTTTAAATTTGCAATTTCTTTTAGTTTCGATGCAGTTTCAAGGCTATAGGCTTCAATCTTCTTTAAGTTACCTTGCATTTGATAAATGCTCTTGGCGCGAGCTTTAGCCACATAAGAATAGTATTGAATATTTCTTGCAACAACGCTCGGATTTTCAGATTGTATAATCATTTGCAAATAACCAGGATCACCTAGAAGATACTGCTGGTAAATTTGCTCACTCAACATTTTTCTCTGCAGATCAACTTGAGATTCTACCGTGTCAGATTCTGCTTTGAGCTCTTGAAGTTTAATGTAGTTTTTCTTTTGTTGAACTGATATTTCATATAGTGAACGATTCGTATCGCTGATTTGTTTTTCACTTTTTTTTAAAAGATCAGTCGCATCTTCTTGTGCTTTTTGTGTGCCACTCAATTCTTTTTTAAGCTGGTCAATTTTTTCATGAACAGCATTTAAGTTTTCTTTGGCTGAATCAGCTTTGGTTGCAGAGGAGGCCTCACAAGATAAAAATAAAATCGATATAAAGATACATTGAATTAAAAAATTCAACGGAATATTTTTGACTTTAATCATTCAGTTGAATTAAGTTTTGTCCTGTCATCTCAGGTGGTTGTTTTTCACCCATGATATGAAGCAGGGTAGGAGCAATATCAGAGAGTTTTCCGTGAGGCCTAATTGTCGCTTTACGACCTACATAAAGTAAAGGCACCACATTGGTGGTATGTTGAGTATGGACTTGTTTATTTTCGTAATCTTCCATGAGCTCTGCATTCCCATGGTCTGCAGTAATGATAACTTCGCCACCAATAGATTCCATTGCATTCACTACTTGGCCAATGCATGCATCAAGGGCTTCCATTGCCTTAATTGCAGCATCAAGATTGCCTGTATGACCAACCATATCAGCATTTGCAAAATTGCATATAATGGCGTGATATTTTTTACTTTGAATGGCAGCGGTAAGCTTTTCTGCCACTTCAAATGCGCTCATTTCAGGTTTTAAATCATAAGTCGCAACTTGAGGGGAGGGCACTAGAATACGATCTTCACCTTCATAGATAGTTTCATTGCCACCGTTAAAGAAAAATGTGACATGAGGATATTTTTCTGTTTCCGCAATACGCAATTGTTTCAAGCCTAATTGCGAGATGTATTCTCCAAATGAGTTATTCACTGATGTCGGTTTAAAAATAGCCAATGATTTTTTGTCATTTTGATCGTACTGAGTCAATGTGAAATAGTGACTGATGTTAATTTTCTTTTGACGTTCAAAAGCATTAAAGTTGTCTTGCAAAAGTGCATCTGTAATTTGTCGTGCACGATCAGATCGATAATTCATAAAGACAATTGCATCGCCATCTTCGATGGTGACTGCTTTTTGATTTTCATCATGAATGGATGTGGGCTTTATAAACTCATCCGTTTCCTCTCTTTGATAGCCTTCATGAATTGCATCAAGCGCATCTGTAACATGAATAGGAGATCCTATAGTTAATGCGTTATAGGCCAACTCAATTCGCGGCCAACGTTTATCGCGATCCATCGCATAGTAGCGACCAGATATAGAAGCGATTTTACCAATACCTATGTCTTTTAAATGAGATTCGAGTTGTTCGATATATTGCAAAGCGCTTTTAGGTGGCGTATCTCGACCATCCAAGAAAGGATGAACGTAAACATCTTTTAGATCACATTGCTTCGCGAGTTTTAATATGGCATAGAAGTGATCTAAATGACTATGAACACCGCCATCAGAAAAAAGACCTAAAAGATGCAAGGCTTTCCCCTTTTCTTTAATTGATTTGAATGCGTTGATCAGTGCTGCATTTTTAAAAAAATCACCTGAGGCGATACTTGAATTAATTCTTTCAAGATCTTGCTGAACAATCCGACCAGCACCTATATTTAAATGACCTACTTCTGAATTACCCATTTGTCCTTGAGGTAAGCCTACAAATTCCTCTGAGGCATTAATAAAGCTATGCGCATATTTAGCCCACAAACTATTCCAGTGAGGCATTTTTGCATTTTTAATTGCATTATGGTTTTCATCTTCTCGGTGTCCAAAGCCATCCAAGATGATAAGTAATACAGGTTTTTTTAACATAGTAGAAGGTATGTATATGTGGCTTTAAAGATTAATGAATTATAATGCTTGTCATCAAATTTCACACTCCTTAACGTGAGCGCCCTATGAAATCAATTAAGATGTATACCAGTGCGTATTGTCCTTATTGTTTAAATGCTGAAAAGCTTTTTTCCAAGAAAGGGATTACAGATATTAAAAAAATACGTGTAGACATAGATTCGGCTATTTTAGAAGAGATGATTGAAAAAACTGGACGTCGCACAGTGCCGCAAATTTACATTGACGAATACCATGTGGGCGGGTTTGATGATTTAAGAGCGCTTGACCTTGAAGGCAAGCTCGATCCACTTCTTGGAATTTCCTAGAAAGATTCCCCTTATTTTATTTAAATATTCTCGATAAAAAGATAGAATGCTGTATTCGTTTAATTAAATAACAGCGGCTTTAAAGCTCGCGTGACTGGAAAATAACATGGCAGAAAAAAAGAAAGCAGCACCCAAATCAACTAAAGCAGAAAAAAGCGTCAAAATTGATCCGCAAGCAAATGGAAGCGCGCAACCTGGTTTTGCTATTGAAAAACTTTTTCTTAAAGATGTTTCGGTTGAAGTGCCTAATTCTCCAGAAATATTCACACAACGAGAAGCCCCCCAAATTGCTATTGAATTAGGTAATTCAGGCAAGCCTTTGGCTGACGGGTATTTTGAGGTTGCTTTAAAAATTACTGTGACATCAAAAATTGCTGATAAAACAGCTTTTCTCATTGAAGTGACTCAAGCAGGTATTTTCGCGTTACGTAATATTCCAGAAGAAAATCTTGAAATGATTATCGCGATTACTTGCCCTAATATTTTATTCCCATATGCACGCGAAGCTATCTCAGATTTAGTCATTAAGGCAGGCTTTTCCCCTGTTCTCTTAAATCCAATTAATTTTGAAATGCTCTATATGCAACAAAAGCAGCAGGCAGCGGGTAATGCGGTTGGCACAAAAAACTAACTTTTTTTTTAGTTATTTTTTTGTATGGATTGTGTGCTTCATTTCACAATCTGCTTATGCAGAATTTCGATCTGTTGCATCTGCTAAAACCATTCTCTATGAAGCGCCATCAGCCACTACTAAAAGAGTTTATTTAGTTGGCGAAGGCTATCCTTTAGAAATTATTGTGAATCTTGGCGACTGGCTTAAAGTCAGAGATCCTTATGGCACTCTAAGTTGGGTAGAATCAAAAAATTTACAATCTAAAAGAACGGTGATTGTGAAGGCAGATAAAGCAAATATATACAAAGACCCTGAATCTAAATCAGCGCTTGTAGCTACAATTGAAAAAGATGTCGTCATTGAACTTTCAGACCCTCTTATTGCCAATGGCTGGATTAAAGTGCGCTATCAACAAGATCTTGATGGATACATCCAAACCTCTCAGGTATGGGGAATTTAATTAATTGAAGATCGCAGTCTTAGGAGCGGGCGCATGGGGCACGGCTTTGGCAATGCAAATCAGCCAAAAGCATCGCGTTACACTATGGGCTAGAAATGCAGGTCACGTATCTGGCATGCGTAAAGCAAGATCAAACCCACTTTATCTAGGTGATTTTACTTTTAACGATCAATTGATGCTCGAAGATAATCTGAGCGAAGCGATTCATGATGCTGAACTTATTTTATCGGTTGTACCTACTTCTGGCTTTAGAGCTATTTTAAAAGAGATCAAATATTTAAATCATAAAGCGCCGGTTATATGGGCAAATAAGGGCCTAGAAGCAGAGACTGCAAAACTGCCTCATGAAGTTGCTATGGAAGAATTGGGTGACCCTAAAAGAACAGGGCAACATTGGGGTGCTTTATCAGGCCCTAGTTTTGCAGCTGAGCTTGTAAGATCTCTACCCACCGCACTCACCTTAGCTGCAACCGACGAAGCATTTACACAAAGCTTAGCATCTATTATCCATGGGAATAACTTACGCGTTTATACAAGTCAGGATGTGATTGGCGTGTCTGTGGGGGGCGCACTTAAAAATGTAATCGCTATTGCTGCAGGTATTTCAGATGGCATGGGATTTGGAAATAACGCGAGAGCTGCTTTAATCACCCGAGGTTTAGCTGAGATTACACGTTTTGGTATGAGTTTGGGCGGTCAAAAAGATACTTTCATGGGGCTTACAGGCGCTGGCGATTTGATTTTGACTTGTACCGGAGACTACTCAAGAAATCGTGAAGTTGGTTTAAGGCTTGCTAAAGGTCAAAAGATTGATGAAGTTTTAAAGGGCTTAGGCCATGTTGCTGAAGGTGTTTATACAGCCAAAGAGGTTGTGAATCGAACAAAAGCGCTTCATGTATCTATGCCGATTACGCATGAAGTAAATCAAGTATTAAGTTTTGGTAAATCACCTAAAGAAGCTGTGATCGACTTGTTGGGTCGCGAGCAAAAGTCAGAAGCACATTAAGTCCTAAACCCCACATTTAAATCCATTTTGCCGCCATGCTTCATATAAAAGAATCGCGGCTGCATTCGATAAATTTAAGCTCCTACTATTTTCCACCATAGGGATTCTTATTTTTTTATTTTCATCAAATTGATTACGAATCGATTCAGGTAATCCTCGCGTTTCAGGCCCAAATAAAAAGATATCCCCTTTTTGATATGAAACCTCATGGTAGGACATACTCCCTTTAGTTGTGACAGCAAATATTCGAGCATCGCCATGAAGGGATTCAAATGCTGAAAAATCCGGATAAGTTTTAACTGACGCATATTCATGATAATCAAGCCCCGCTCTCACAAGCTGCTTATCATCCAAACTAAAACCTAAAGGTTCAATTAAGAGAAGTTCTGCGCCTGTATTGGCGCAAAGCCTAATAATATTACCAGTGTTGGGAGGGATTTCAGGTTCAAAAAGGGCTATAGAAAACATAAAATATAACAACTGATTAATTTTTATACAATTGTAACAAATTATAGTAGAATAACTTAACAATTGCTTTTTAAGACTATTTTAATAACTAAATCATATAGATAGGGATTTATCATGATTGAATCGCAGCCTAATTTAAGTCAGCAACCCATTCAATTCGAACAAAAATCCCCTAAAAAACAAAAAAATTCCCCAAAAGACCGTTGGTCAGTTGCTGAAATTGAAGCTTTATATGCACTACCTTTTAGTGACCTTATGTTTAAGGCTCAAACCATTCATCGTGAAAATTTTGATTCTAATAAAGTTCAAGTAAGCACGCTCTTGTCTATTAAGACAGGAGGATGTTCAGAAGATTGTGGTTATTGCCCTCAATCTGCGCGCTATGACACCAATGTAGAAAATGAAGCCATGATGCCGATTGATGAAGTGCTTAAAGCTGCGAAGGCTGCAAAGGATGCTGGCGCCAGCCGTTTTTGTATGGGCGCTGCTTGGAGAAGTCCCAAGGATAAGGATTTAAAGCCCGTCTTAGAAATGATTCAAGAAGTTAAAAAAATGGGACTTGAAACTTGCGCAACCCTCGGCATGTTAAAGGATGGGCAAGCTAACATGCTAAAAGAAGCAGGGCTTGATTATTACAACCATAATTTAGATACAGCACCTGAATTTTATGGTGATGTAATTTCAACGCGTGTATATCAAGACAGACTTGATACATTAGATCGCGTTCGAGAAGCTGATCTTCATGTATGTTGTGGCGGCATAGTAGGTATGGGGGAGAGCAGATCTCAACGTGCAGGTTTGATTGCGCAACTTGCCAATATGGAAATGCAGCCCGAGAGTGTGCCGATTAATTTATTGACACAGGTAGAAGGTACACCATTACATGGAACCGAACCACTCGACCTTTTTGAGTTTGTGAGAACGATTGCTGTTGCAAGAATTACGATGCCAAAAAGTTATGTAAGATTATCTGCAGGAAGACAATCGATGCACGAAGGTATTCAAGCATTAGCTTTCTTAGCTGGGGCTAACTCAATTTTTTATGGTGAAAAGTTAT
>RFPQ01000311.1 GCA_009926035.1 Betaproteobacteria bacterium | reverse complement strand
TACATCCAACACACTGACAACAACAGGTTCAAATGGCAGCATTACTGGTGCCAATGCCATTTTTGCGAACTATGTTTTTGCTGCGAATAGCAATGTAGACTTATACATTTATTCTTCTAACGCATATGCCAATGCCAATGCTGGTCTTGCGATGGCGAATGCTGCTTTCGCAAATGCTAACGGTGCTTTTGCTAAATCAAATGCAGCATATAATCATGCTAACTCAGCATTTATTTTTGGTAACTCAACTTTTTATCATGCCAATTCTGGATTTGACCATGCTAATGCTGCATTCTTCAAAGCCAATGCTTCGTTTATCAGTCAGAATTCTACAGGTGAATACGCAAATGCTGCATTCACTTTGGCGAACGGTGCATTTATTCATGCAAACTCAGGTTTCATACAAGCCAATGCGGCATATCAATCACAGAATGCAACTGGTAATGTAGCCAATGCTGCTTTCGCAAATGCCAATGGTGCATTTGCTGCCGCTAACGCCGCTTTTGCAAATGCCAATGGTGCCTTTGCTTCTGCGAATGCATCATTTATTGTTGCAAATTCGGGATTCATTCAAGCAAATGCTTCATTCAATCATGCCAATGCGGCATTTGCTGCCGCCAACAATGTATTCCCACAAGTACAGCCTGCATTCAACACTGCTAATGCGGCATTCTTGCAGGCCAATGCTGCATTCATACATGTAAACTCAAGTTTTCATCATGCAAATGCTGCTTTTGCCAATGCTAACGGTGCTTTTGCAAGAGCCAATGCTGCCTTTGCTAACGCCAATGGTGCCTTTGCTTCGGCTAATGCGGCATTCAATACCGCTAATGCCGCATTCATCCGTGCAAACAACTCATTAGATGCAAATAATGGTGGTACTGTAACAGGCACAGTTACAATTGTTGGTAATCTTACATCCAACACACTGACAACAACAGGTTCAAATGGCAGCATTACTGGTGCCAATGCCATTTTTGCGAACTATGTTTTTGCTGCGAATAGCAATGTAGA
>RFPQ01000032.1 GCA_009926035.1 Betaproteobacteria bacterium | reverse complement strand
ACTCATTGGTTTAAAAACTAAAGCAGTCGAACGCGCAAAATTATTATTTGAAGCTGATGTGATCAGTAAAGCTGAAATGTTAAGAGTTGAAAATGAACTAGATGCAGTAAAGGCTGATTATAGAGCCAGTCGTGACCAACTCATTGTGCTCGGCATGAATGAAAAAGCAATTGAAAAAATAGAAACATCGGGTCAAATTAATTCCTTTGGAGATGTGACTAGTCGATTTGATGGCATTATTATTTCACGTGCAATCAACGTAGGACAAATTGTCAATCTCCAAGATAATTTATTTCATGTTGCAGATCTCAGTAAACTATGGGCAGTAGCCAATATTCCAGAACAACAAGCATCCTTTATCCAAAAAGATGAAATTGTTAGTATCGAAATTCCTGCTTTAGACAATAAAAAAATAGAAGCAAAAATTATTTTTGAAGATAGCATTGTGGATCCGCAAACGCGAACTGTCATGGTAAGAGCTGAATTAGATAATCATGATTTATTATTTAAGCCCGACATGCTGACATCGATGTATATTCGCTCAAAGAAAATATCCAAACTTGCCATTCCTATTTCATCTGTGGTGAGAGAAAACGATCGTAACTATGTCCTTGTGCAAAATACTCCTAAAACCTTTCGATTAAGAGAAGTTGAACTTGGTATCAGAGACGGCAACCTGATAAGTATTCTCAGTGGCCTCACTGAAGGAGAGACTGTGGTTACAGATGGTGCATTCCATCTAAATAGTGAGCGTAAAAAGAAAGAACTTGAATAAGTATGATTGAGAAAATAGTTCGGGGCTCACTCCAAGAAAGACTGATTGTTTTAGTCTTTGCCATCGCGCTTTTAGTCGCTGGTTTTTTTGGCGTTAAAAAACTCACTGTCGATGCTTTTCCTGATGTCACAAATATTCAAGTGCAAATTGCGACTCCAGCCCCAGGAAAATCCCCTGAAGAAGTAGAGCGCTTTATCACGATTCCGATTGAAATTGCCATGACGGGATTACCTGGTCTAACCGACATGCGCTCACTTAACAAAAATTCACTTTCGCTCATCACACTTGTATTTACTGATAGCACAAGCGTCTATTTCGCAAGACAGTTAGTCATGGAAAGACTCATGGAAGTCATGGAAAAAATGCCAGATGGCATCGTGCCAGTCTTAGGGCCTGTCTCCACAGGTTTAGGAGAAATTTTTCAATACACTTTAGAAAAACCAGGCGATGAAAATAAAAAGATTTCTGAGGAAGAGTTAACTGAAAGAAGGACCATTCAAGATTGGGTGGTCAGGCCACTTTTAAGAAGTGTTCCTGGAGTAGCTGAAATTAATTCATTTGGCGGATTCATCAAGCAATATCAAGCACTGGTTGATCCAGATCGACTTAATCACTACGGAATTAAACTTCATGAAGTCTATACTGCATTAGCTAAAAATAACACCAACAGTGGTGCAGGCGTGCTTCCTCAATTTGATGAACAATTTTTAATACGTGGTGTAGGCCTGATTAAAAACTTAGATGATATTCGATCGATTGTTCTTAAAGAACGAAATGGTATTCCTGTGTATATGAAAGACGTCGCCGAAGTTAGACTTGGCCACGAGGTGCGTGTTGGATCACTTGTGAAAAACGGAGATACTGAATCCGTGGGCGCCATTGTCATGATGATTCGTGGAGGCAATGCAAAAGAAGTGGTCACGCGTATTAAAACTAAAGTCAATGAAATTAATGAGAAGAAATTATTACCAGGCGGTCTACAAATTAAATCTTTCTATGATCGAAGTCAGTTAGTCGACTCTGCATTATTTACTGTGGTTAAAGTTTTAATTGAGGGTGTGATTTTAGTCATTGGCATTCTTTTCCTTTTCTTAGGGGATGTCAGATCAAGTTTAATTGTTGTGATGACATTAGTCCTTACCCCACTTGTCACATTTATTGCAATGAACTATTTTGGTATCTCTGCAAATCTTATGTCATTAGGTGGCTTAACTATCGCTATTGGCCTCATGGTTGATGGTGCTGTTGTGGTGGTTGAAAATACCTTTCATAGATTAGGTCACGATAAATCCGATAGTAAAATTCGTACCATTTTAGAATCTGCCACAGAAGTCGGTACCCCTGTTCTTTTTGGTGTAGGTATTATCATATTAGTTTTTCTCCCGCTTATGACATTGACCGGCATGGAGGGTAAAATGTTTAGCCCCCTTGCAGTGACGATAGCAATTGCGCTTCTTATCTCATTGATACTCTCATTTACCTTGACACCCGTCTTATGCTCATACTTTTTAAAGGGAGGGAGTGGCGAGGATACAAAAATTATTAAGCTTATAAAGGCGCCTTATGAAAAACTTCTTAATCTTTGCTTAAATAATGAGAAAAAAACAATTTTGATTGCTACTGCAGTATTTATTTTCTCGATTGTATTATTACCTTTCCTAGGCACTTCTTTTATTCCAGAAATGAAAGAAGGCACGCTTGTAGCTAATATCACACGTATGCCAAATATTTCTCTAGACGAATCTATTGAAATGGAAAAAATAGCCACAAAACAAATTACCTCAGTACCAGGCGTTTTAAGCGTAGTTTCCAATATTGGTCGGGGTGAAAGTCCTGCGGATCCTCAATCACAAAACGAATCTCAAGCAGTGATTAGTCTCAAAGATAAAGATACTTGGCCTGACGGTTGGACCCAAGACACCATTGCTCAAGAAATTAAAAATAAATTACGAACTTTACTAGGTGCACAAATTGTGATGATGCAACCAATTTCTGCCCGTGTGGCAGAATTATCAACTGGTGTTCGTGCTGATGTCGCTATCAAAATTTTTGGTGAGGATATCAAGCTTCTAAAAGCAAAAGCTGATGAGGTCGCTCGATTAGCAGGAGGTATTAAAGGTGCAGCGGATATTAAAATCGAAAAAGTATCAGGTCAAGTGTATTTGAATATTAATTTGGATCGACAGGCGATCGCTCGTTATGGCTTTAATGCCTCCGATATTAATGAATTGATCGAAACCGCTATTGGGGGAAAAATTGCTACACGTGTTTATGAAGGACAAAGAAGCTTCTCTGCAGCAGTGCGATTCCCTGAGGATCATCGAAGTGATGCAGAAACGATAGGGAATACAATGCTAATTTCACCTAATGGGTCAAAAATCGCCCTAAAAGATTTAGCTTCCATTGAAATCAAAGATGGTCCAGCACAGATCAGTCGCGAATTTGCTAAACGAAGAATTGTTGTTGCAATGAATGTCAAAGATAGAGATCTTGGTGGATTTGTTGCAGAATTACAAAAAAAACTTGACGCTAAAATTAAATTGCCAGAAGGTTATTATTTTGTCTATGGAGGTCAATTTGAAAATATGCAACGTGCATTAAATCATCTAGCACTTATTGTGCCCGTCACGATTCTCGCTATCTTTTTCTTACTCTTCATTCTATTTAATTCTATTCGTTATGCCACAATGATTATTACAGTTTTACCGTTTGCAGCCATTGGAGGAGTTTTTGGTTTAGCCATCACAGGTGAATATCTCTCAGTTCCAGCCTCTGTTGGATTTATTGCATTATGTGGTATTGCTGTTTTAAATGGTGTAGTTTTAATTACCTGTATTCAACATTTAAAATCGGAAGGTATGTCGCAACTCGATGCCATCCGAGAAGGTTGCAAACAACGATTAAGGCCAGTGCTCATGACAGCGACCGTTGCTCTTCTTGCCTTGGTTCCCTTCTTATTTGCTACGGGCCCAGGCTCTGAAGTGCAAAAACCGCTCGCCATTGTTGTGATTGGTGGTCTTATTACTTCTACGGTTCTCACATTACTTGTATTGCCCACACTCTATAAAAAATTTGCAGAAGCCCCGATTGAAGCTTAAATAAAATAATTGGAAAAAAATAATGAAAGAAATTAAAGCCATTATCCCTCCGCATCGACTCCCTAAAATTCGCTCAGCGATGAGAAATCTTAAGAATTTTCCGGGTATGACAGTCACTAAAGTCGATGGCTGTGGACATGGTTTAAAAAAAGTCACTGACGATTTAAGACAAGAGCTCACCGACTACACGCCTAAAATACTTATTCAAATGATTACGCCGGATAATTTAGTAGAAGGCATTTTACAAATTATTGTAGAAACAGCGCATACGGGTCAGCAAGGTGATGGTTTAGTCTGGGTCACACCTATTGAACGCATGATTCGACTCTCTGAAAAAATTATTGTGGAAGAAGGTTAGTTTTTTATAGAATTGAACTTAAGATCTTAAAAACTTATCTAAAACTAATATAAAAAAGGATACATCATGAAAAAGCTCTCGACTGCTCTTATGTTTTTAGCCTCAAGCTTTGCGAATGCTGCCGAATTTTCAGATATGGCGACCGTTAAACGTGTCACGCCTCGATATATCGAGGTGAATCGTCCTATTTCTTCTTGCCAAACTTCAACGGAGGTAGCGCCCCCAAAAGAAAAAGGTGTTGCAGGTGCAATTATTGGTGGTGTTGCAGGCGGACTTTTAGGTAGTCGTGTGGGAAAAGGTAATGGAAAAGTTGCGGCAGGTGCAGTGGGTGCTGCCGTAGGAGCAGTGATTGGTGACCGTATGCAAAATGAAGACACTGCCGAAACTCGCAATAATGAACGTTGTACGCAACGTGATAATTATGAAAGAGTTCAAGAAGGTTACATTACAACCTTTTCATATAAAGGTCATGAATTTGAAGAAGAGACTCAAACCAAATACCGTGTAGGACAAAAAGTATCTATCCAAGTGAATGCCATTATTGATCAAACTAACTAAGGAATTTTTTTAAGATGAAGCGTATCTTTTATTTTCTTGTTACTAACCTTGCCATTGTTCTGGTCCTTTCTATCACCATGCGATTGCTTGGAGTAGAACCATTCCTTAATGCAAATGGACTTAATCTAAATAGTCTTTTAATTTTTGCAGCGGTGATGGGCTTTGGGGGCGCTTTCATTTCGCTTGCCATTTCAAAATGGTCAGCCAAACAAATGTCAGGAGCTATCACGATTGAAAACCCTAAAACACCTGATGAAATTTGGTTAATAAATATAGTCAAAAAACAATCTCAAGTAGTAGGTATTGAAATGCCAGAAGTAGCTATTTTTAATTCACCTGTAGTTAACGCATTTGCAACAGGCATGAGTCGCAATAGTTCTCTTGTTGCTGTATCTTCAGGCTTGCTTGAAATGATGACAAAAGACGAAGCAGAAGCAGTCATTGGTCACGAAATATCACACATTGCAAACGGTGATATGGTGACACTCACGCTTATCCAGGGTGTCGTTAATACGTTTGTGTTATTCTTCTCACGCGTTATTGGCTATACAGTGGATAAAGTTATTTTTAAAACAAGGGAAGGTACGGGCCCTGCATTCTTTGTCACGATGATTATCTCAGAATTACTATTAGGTGTTCTAGCTTCGATCGTTGTCATGTGGTTCTCCCGTCAACGCGAATATCGAGCTGATATTGGTGGTGGCCAACTCGCTGGAAAACAAAAAATGATTGCTGCCCTTCACCGACTCAAAGCACAATATGAGTCTAGTACATTACCAAAATCAATCGCAGCATTAGGTGTTTCTGGTGAGCAAGGTGTAGGTCTAAAGGAATTATTTTCGACTCATCCGAGTTTAGATGATCGTATTGCTAGACTTCAGCAAAATTAAAATTAAGTTTTACTTATGAAATTGAAGACTGTAATCACGCACAGTTTTTAACATCACATCGACATGCTCAGGCGGTGTATGTTCAGTAATACCGTGACCTAGATTAAATATGTGCCCTGATCCAGAACCATAGCCATCTAATATACGTTTGACTTCTTTTTCAATCGCTTCGGGTTTAGATAACAAAATCGCAGGATCTAAATTGCCTTGAAGCGCTACTTTTTGACCCACTTTTTGACGTGCCATTTTAATATCGGTTTGCCAATCGAGTCCTAATGCGTCTGATCCTGCTGAAACTTGATCCTCTAGCCAAAGACCGCCACCTTTAGTAAATATAATCGATGGAATTTTTTTACTACTCATCATTTTTAAATTAGACAAAATCACTTTCATATATGGTAATGAAAATTCTAAATAGCCTTGATGAGATAGTGCACCACCCCATGAGTCAAAAATCATAATGGCATCGACACCAGCTTCAATCTGCGCATGCAAATATTGTGTCACAGCCTCTGTGGTTGTTTTTAGAATATGATGAAGTAAGTCCGGGCGGCTGTAAGCCATTTTTTTAATGGTTAAGAAGTCAGTACCCCCTTGACCCTCCACCATATAAGTCGCTAATGTCCACGGACTTCCGGAGAATCCGATTAAAGGCACACGTCCTTGTAATGCTTTTTTTATTTGCGAGACCGCATCGATCACGTATTTCAAATCTTTTTCTATATCAGGTATTTTTAATTTCTGAATATCGGATTCTTCTCTTAACGGTCTTTCAAATTTTGGACCTTCCCCAGCTGCAAAATAAAGTCCTAATCCCATCGCATCAGGAACCGTCAAGATATCTGAAAATAAAATAGATGCGTCTAAAAGTGGATAGCGATCAAGTGGTTGTAATGTCACTTCTGTCGCTAGATTTGCATTCTTGCAAAGACTTAAAAAGTCACCTGCCTTTTGACGTGTCGCACGGTACTCAGGTAAGTAGCGTCCTGCTTGACGCATCATCCATACGGGTGTGTAAAGAATAGGCTCTTTATGAAGCGCTTTTAAGAAAGTATCGTTTTGAAGTTGTGTCATAAATAATTTTAAAACTTGAAATTAAAGTTTTAAAAATTAACGTGGGAGTGTTGATGTTCCCATTAAGAATTCATCTACTGCACGAGCGCATTGACGACCTTCGCGGATCGCCCATACAACAAGTGATTGGCCGCGACGAATATCACCTGCTGCAAAAATCTTAGCTTTCGATGTGATGTAAGCATCTTTACCTTCTGTGGTCGCTTTCACATTGCCGCGTTGATCTTTATCTACACCAAAGAGATTTAACATTTTTTGTTGAGGGCTTACAAAACCCATCGCGAGCAAAACAAGATCAGCTTTCATTCTAAATTCTGAATTGGGTACTTCAGTCATCTTGCCGTCTTTCCATTCAACACGTGCGGCAATAATTTCTTTGACCTGTCCATTTTCACCTACAAAACTTTTTGTGGTGACTGACCAATCACGCTCGCAACCTTCTTCATGAGAGCTTGATGTACGAAGTTTGAGTGGCCAGTTTGGCCATACGAGTTCTTTATTTTCTTTTGTAGGTGGTTGTGGCATCAATTCAAATTGTGTGACTGACGTTGCATGATGACGATTCGATGTACCAACACAATCAGAACCTGTATCCCCTCCGCCAATCACGACTACATGTTTACCTGTCGCTAGCACTTGGTTTTGTAATTTGTCACCTGCGACTACTTTATTTTGTTGCGGCAAGAAATCCATCGCAAACATGACACCCTTTAATTCACGACCAGGCACAGGTAAATCACGAGGATGTTCTGCACCGCCCGCGAGAATCACTGCGTCATAACTATTTGTAAGTTCTTCAGGCTTCACGTTTTCACCGATGTTTTGGTTGACTTTAAATACCACACCTTCAGCTTCCATTTGTTTGACTCTTCGATCAATGTGGAACTTTTCCATTTTGAAATCTGGAATACCG
>RFPQ01000310.1 GCA_009926035.1 Betaproteobacteria bacterium | reverse complement strand
AGAAATCTGAGAAGTTCTGAAGTTTTGATTATTTTCTGAGATAAATTTCAAAACAGGACTAATATTTTTGAAACTTTTACTAAGCAAAGTAAACTCTTGGCTTTGAGAAATATTGACAAGTTCTCTTAAATTCTCAGTGATATTGTTTGACAAATTTACAATATTGTAGTTTTTATGAAACTGTTCGCTTAATGAGACCAGATTCTTTACATTTTGAATTGACTCACTACTGATTTTCGAAAGATTGAAATTGTTATTTTTTGAAAGATTAATTATCTCTGATATAGATTTAATATTGTCAATGTTTATTCCACTCTGCTTGATTACAAATGAAAGATTCTGCAATATGTCTTCATTTTTCACTAATGACAGTAATTTTTTTATTTCATTATTATTTGAAACATTGCTTATTTTGTTGATGATAATATTTGAATATTCATCAGAAAATTCTTGATTGTTTAGGATATTCTTAACTTCTCTCGATATCCTATTTTCTGCCTTATAGTGTAGATGAGAAACTTTTCTATTTACATAACTAACATTATGCTGTACTAAATTGAGAGTTTCCTTAATTTTTTCAATGCTATTGTTTGTAATTGAATTAGATTTTTCAACTGTTTTCAAGATAGCACTCTCAAATTTGTAATCAATCATATTGTTTTCAAAATTGATTTCTTTTGTAAGATTGATAATACTTTGGTTATATTGATTCTTCTGAGTAAAATTGTGCTGATGAAGGTTCTGATATGAGTTTCTTATTTTGTATTCAGTTTTCTTGAACTCTTGAAATGTTTCATTAAAGAAATTTAAGTTCTGAACAAATTCTTTATATCTATTTTCAATGTAACGATAAAAATTATATGCAGAAGTCTGGTTCTTGATGTTAGTATTATATTCTTTCGTAAAAGATTGATTAATTTGAGATAAAAATTCAAAAGAAATATTTCTGCTGTGAAGATTTATTTCACGATTATAGACATTCGTTATATCATTTTTTAAACTTAAATCTTTGAGCAATT
>RFPQ01000309.1 GCA_009926035.1 Betaproteobacteria bacterium | reverse complement strand
TTTAATCCATTGTTTTTGACAACCTAAATGATTTAAACAGTCTTCTAAATGAATATTGTTTTCTTTATAATATTCTTGTTCTAATTTAGATAATTCAAACCCATCGTTATCAAAATACCGTACATTATATTCATTAATCTTTTCTGAATCAATTGCTTGTTTTATACTTAAGTCGAAATCAAAATAATTATCGACAATAAAAAGCATTATAGATCTTCGTCGTCTATTGGTCCGTTAGTTAACCATAATGCACAAGTTCTTGAACCTGCGCATTTAAAATGTAAGAGATTACAATAACCTAAATCAGCTTTTTCAATAGTAGCCATGGCACTAGAACCTTTAGTATTACCTACTATACCTTTTTCGATACAGGATCTCATTTTATCCGAAATATCAAAAGCAGCACAATTTTCACATTTCATCGTTTGAGCTGTATTTACATCGATACCCCAAATATCAGCTAACTTTTGCCAATGATCTTCCGGTTCATGGGGATTAGCAGGACCATAATGATATTCGTCAATAGCATGTTGACGATTTTTTACATTAACATGCACATCCATTGTAGCTACTGGACATGCTTGCTCTTCTCTTAGTAGAAAAAATGTTTTCATCTTTTAGGTGCTTTTAATGGCTTTAATTTAGGAGCCTTTGAGGGCTTTAATCTGGGTGCAGATGATTTTGTTCTCAAGTTAGCTAATCTTTTTTGCTCTATAGCTCTCATTTTAGGAAGCATTTTAGTAGCAATAGCGGCTTGAATAAACTTCATTCTTCCTACTTGTTGCTCGATTCTATCCTTCTCAGCTGCTGAAAGAGTAGCTTTATCTCTTCCACGTAAGAAGCGCTTATAAACAGCACGGCGTGCAGCTAATACAGCTCTTTTCTTTAATACGTTCATAGAAGAAGCACGGCGTAGTTTCATTCCACGTGCTACGTTTCTTTTACCTCTAAATCTAGCGAATGCTTGACGTTTTTTTAAGCGAGCTTGTGCAGAAAGCTTTTCATCTAAAAATTCTTCTT
>RFPQ01000308.1 GCA_009926035.1 Betaproteobacteria bacterium | reverse complement strand
AAACATAAAACCAAATAAATCGAAGGCTTCTCGTTCATACCAATTGGCAGCTGGCCATAAATCTATCACTGATGGAAATAATGGAAAATTTTCTTCTTTAGAGAAAGTTCTTACTCGAATGCGTTGGTTATGTTCGATAGATAAGAAATGATAAACCAGAGCAAAACGAGGTTTGGTCCAAGCGCCTTCGCCATAATCTTTATAGTCAACGCCGCAAAGATCAATCAGTTGTTTAAATTGAAATGCTTTGTGTTGTTTTAAAGTTTTTAAAGTGGATAAGAGATCATCGATTTTTACTTCGATTGTGAGTTCATTATGCTCAATGAATGTGTGACTAACTTCTTTACCAAAAGTCGATTTTATTTCTTTAAGTAACATTTCGACTGAGCTCATAAGTTAACGCGCAATCGTATTGGTACGTTTAATTTTATTTTGAAGCTGAATAATTCCAAACATAAGGGCTTCAGCTGTTGGCGGGCAACCAGGTACATACACGTCTACTGGAACAATACGATCACAACCACGAACGACTGAATAAGAATAGTGATAATAACCACCACCATTTGCACAAGAGCCCATCGAAATAACCCAACGCGGTTCTGCCATTTGATCGTAAACCTTTCTTAATGCGGGCGCCATTTTATTGACTAGTGTGCCAGCTACAATCATGACATCTGATTGTCTTGGGCTAGGTCTAAATACAATACCAAATCGATCTAAGTCATATCGGGCTGCTCCTGCATGCATCATCTCAACTGCACAACATGCAAGTCCAAAAGTCATAGGCCATAGAGAACCTGTGCGCGTGTAATTGATAAGAGTGTCAAGATTTGTAGTGACAAATCCTTTTTCCATGATGCCTTCAATGCTCATTCGCTATTCCCAATCAAGGGCACCTTTCATCCATTCGTAAATAAAACCAACCACCAAAATGGCTAAGAAAATCATCATTGCAATAAATCCAAACATACCAATTTTTTGAATGACCACTGCCCAAGGGAAAAGAAATGTTATTTCAAG
>RFPQ01000307.1 GCA_009926035.1 Betaproteobacteria bacterium | reverse complement strand
GCGCAACTTCATCAACTGAGGGGTAGGGTAGGAAGATCTCATCATCAAGCATACGCTTATTTACTTGTTGATCCCGACAGAAAAATTAGTGGCCATGCTCAAAAACGATTAGAAGCTATTCAACTTTTAGAGGATTTAGGAGCTGGATATTATCTTGCCATTCATGATTTGGAAATTCGTGGCGCCGGAGAGCTTCTAGGGGATAATCAAAGCGGCCAAATGCACGAAATTGGATTCAATCTTTATGTCGACATGTTGAACTATGCTGTTAAGCAACTCAAACTAGGCAAAAAATTAAGTCTCGATAATCCACTCCAAAAAAATACCGAAATTAACCTGCATACACCAGCTATTATTACAAATAGTTATTGTGGTGATATCAATGAAAGACTTGTGCTTTATAAACGATTATCAGGACTCAATGATCATGAGGGGTTAATGGAAATGAAAGAGGAGTTGATAGATCGTTTTGGTGTCATGCCTGAGCAAACGCAATCACTTATTTCTTTTCATGATTTAAGAATTTTCATTCAACATCTCGACATTAAAAAAATAGATGCTAGTGACACTTCAATTCAAATTACCTTTGCAAGCGACAGTAAAATGGACCCACTAAAGCTTATTAAACTTCTGAGTGAGGATAAGCGGTGTCGCATGAATGGCCCGGATAAAATTAAAATAGGTGTCACGATTATTGATATTTTAGAAAGAGTTAAATTCATTAAAGATTTTTTGAAAAAAATTTCAATCTAAATTTTCAATCGCATAAGTTTGGGTACAAAGTCCTCAATTTTACTATTCGACGTTTCTATTTTAATGTTTGTTATAGGTTTTGCTTCTTGAAAATTCCTGCCGTAGATATCCCAAAGCATAGCTAGAAATGAATTTGAAGCAGCCTTCATTTCATCTTTAAATACTATAGAACCTATAAGGTGAAGTTTCATTTTTGCTCTTGTCATAGCAACATAAAGTAACCTTTTTAATTCATTTTCTTCCTTATTTTTTTCAATGTTATAAATAAGA
>RFPQ01000306.1 GCA_009926035.1 Betaproteobacteria bacterium | reverse complement strand
CCTAAATTTAACCAGCGTTTAGCACCATGACTCGATTGACCTACAAACATGACAGCAAAAAGCAATAATAAACCTATGATATATATGGGTAGGGCTAGTTTTTCATAATATTTAGGATGAGTTTTTGCGGTGATCCAAAGTAATATAAATCCAAGACCAATATAGAGTAGTTGATTAAGCACTAAAATCATATTTCGCCCTGAGGCGCTATAAAGGGTAAAAAGACCGACGACTAAAGCTGTGCTAATAAAGATCATCAAAATAGAATCAATATTTTTTTGTAAGCGCGAGGTTAAACGTTTTAGCATAGTGATCTTATTTTAATCGTGATATTCCGATTCAAGAGGGCTTACTTTATTTTCTTCTTTGTTTGAAGACACTTTTTTAAGTAAATAATAGTCCATTAATTTTCTTGCAATAGGTCCTGCTGTTGATCCGCCATGTCCGCCATTTTCAACAATCAAAGCAATGGCAATAGTGGGGTCTTCTGCAGGGGCATAAGCAATAAAAAGCGCATGGTCACGATGCCTTTCATTCATACGATCAGGATTATATTTTTGATTAGCTTTCATCTCTACTACTTGAGCCGTTCCTGTTTTAGCAGCAATTTTATAAGGTGCCCCGGCACCTACGCTTGCAGCAGTTCCGCCAGGCTGTGTCACATTGATCATACCCTCTTTGACGAGTGCCAAATGTTCAGGTTTAAAATGCAATTCTTGAACCGTTTTATTTTTAAACATTTCCATTTTCCCAGTCTGACTATTTTTAATTGACTGAATAAGCCTTGGTTGCATAGTGATTCCATCATTAGCGAGTGTTGCTACCGCTTGTCCTAATTGCATAGGTGTAACAAGTGTGTAACCCTGGCCGATACTTGTAATAACAGTTTCACCTAAATACCAAGGTTTTTTAAACCTTTTTTGCTTCCATTCGGGTGATGGAAGTAATCCAGCATTCTCTCCAAACATATCAATGTGAGTGACTTTTCCAAAACCAAATCGAGACAAAAATTCCGATAATTTA
>RFPQ01000305.1 GCA_009926035.1 Betaproteobacteria bacterium | reverse complement strand
TCAAAAATTAAATGGAAAATTATTAACTGAAATAAATGATTTATATGAATCAGGTTGTATTGGATTTTCTCAAGCAGAAAAACCTATCCAAGATACAGAAGTTCTATATAGATCATTTCAATATCTCTCAACATTTAATTTCAAAGCTTTTTTAAGGCCTGAAGATGCTTATTTGTCAGAAAAAGGCATTATAAATGCAGGTGAAATCTCAACTCGACTTGGATTAAAAGGTATTCAAAGTATTAGTGAAACCACTGCTATTAATAAAATATTGGAAATAGCGGACTTAACTAAAACTAAAGTTCATTTAAATAAAATATCAACAGCTGAAGGATTAAATCTAATAAAAATAGCCAAACAAAATGGTGTTAATGTAACTTGCGATGTTTCGATCCACCAAATTTTTCTTACTGATAATGATATTGGCTTCTTTAATACAAACTGTTTTTTAAAGCCTCCCTTAAGGAAGGAATCGGATCGAATAAAAATTATTGAATCGATTATTGATGGCACAATTGATGCAATATGCTCAGATCATTCACCAGTGAATGAAGATAATAAATTAAAACCTTTTGCCGAATCAGAATATGGCGCATCAAGCGCAGAGCTTCTCATGCCGCTTATATTCAAGCTTTCAGATGAATATAAAATAGATTTAAGTTTGCTTGTTAACAAAATAACTTATCAGCCTTCAAATATTCTAGAAATTAATAAGGGCAATCTCTCAATAAATTCGGAAGCTGATATTTGTATATTTGATCCTGAATTTTCATGGGAAATAAATTCAAAAACTTTAATCAGTGAAGGTAAAAATACGCCATTTTTGAATCAAAATTTAAATGGAAAAGTATCAAGCACTATTTTTAATGGCAATCTTGTATTTATTGGTCACTAGCAATTTTAAAAAACTCAATAAATACGGTAAATTGATCGTTAAAAATAATATCAAAATAATTACAATAAAAACTTGACTAGCTTTAAAAACAAGTCCATATTTACACTTGCATTTGCAGTAAAAAAAATTTT
>RFPQ01000304.1 GCA_009926035.1 Betaproteobacteria bacterium | reverse complement strand
ATTCGAGTATCAGATTTTTCTATTTCATAAGGAGATGCATTAATTACGATAATGCCATCCACAGATTTTTTCTTAAGTAATTTGCCTGGTGAAACACTCCATGCATCTTCACAGATTAAGAGACCAATTTTTAAACCTTTATGCGTAAAAATAAATTCTTTTTCACCTGGCTCAAAATATCTATTTTCGTCAAATACGCCATAATTAGGAAGGGTTTGCTTGAAATAGGTACCTTGAATTTTTCCATTAAAAAGTAAGGAGGCTGCGTTATAAATTTTACTGCCTTTTTTTAATGGATGCCCTACGATCATTTTGATGGAGGGCATAGCTTTTGCAATTTTTTTTAAAGCTTTCGAGCACGCATCAAGAAAATCTTCTCTTAAAACAAGATCCTCAGGTGGATAGCCACATATGGAAAGTTCGGGAGTAATAAATAGCTCAGCACCCCTGATAGAAGCTTCTTTAGCACGCTTAATGATCAGGTTACTATTATTTTCAATATCACCAACAAATGAATTTATTTGCGCTAGTGCTATTTTCATGATGATTAGTAACTGCCACCCGCATTTTTGATTAGATCAACAATTTCAGTATTTTTAGCTTTAAGCGCATATACAAGCGCTGTTAATCCATAACGATCTTTTGCTTTTAAATTAACTTTTGCGTCAATGAAAAGTTGAATCATTTCTTTGGATTTATTGGCTACAGCGTAATGAATAATTGGTGTGCCATCAGAATCTTTACGATCGATATTAGCGCCACTTCCGACGAGGATTTTAGCGACGGCTAAGTGATTTTTCTTAGTAGCCCAAGTCAGAGCTGTCCAATTAAATTGATCTTCATAATCAATTTTTACGCCACGTTTTATAAAGAGAGTTACTGCGTCTGTATTACCTTCTCTAGCGGCATACATAAGAGGACTACATTTATATTTATCTACAATATTTGCATCAGCGCCATGATCAAGTAATATTTCAATTGTTTTAATATCACCATTCTTAGCTGCATACATTAAAACAGTTTGCCC
>RFPQ01000303.1 GCA_009926035.1 Betaproteobacteria bacterium | reverse complement strand
GGTGCTGATCTTTTAATGTTGACCGTGCTGACAATTTTCATATCGGCACTTAATACTAACTCTTTTATTTCTTGAACACTCTCTTCGAAATCGACATCACCAAAATTAATACTGATGACACAAGCAGACTTACCTTCATTCGGACGTTCAAACATTAATCGTCATCTGCTGGAGGCTCGATATTGACATTGCGCATGGGCACAATCGTTGAAATAGCATGTTTGTATACTAATTGGCTTACTGTGTTTTTGAGAAGAATAGCGTACTGATCAAATGATTCGATGTTACCTTGCAATTTAATGCCATTCATTAAGTAAATAGAGACAGACACATGTTCTTTTCTGAGTTGATTTAAAAAATCATCTTGTAAATGCGTGCTCTTTTTATCCATGGTCAATTCCAAATATAGTTAATAGTTATAAGTAAAGATTTAAACGCTTCAGAGTTTCATTACGTCCTAATATAGCCATCACTGCATCAATGCTTGGAGATTGCGCAATCCCTGTCAAAAGCACACGCAATGGCATCGCTAGTTTTGGAAATTTAATCCCATGTGAGGTGACGACTTCATTCATAGCATTATGAATGGCTTCTTTTGTCCAATCAATCTTAATTAAAAAAGCTTGAAAATTTTTTATAAGGCTTAATGATTCATCATTGACATGTTTTGCAAAATCTTCTGGATTCGGTTTTGGATATTCAAATACGTAAGCGATATCTTTAGCAAGCGTGGTTAGATGATTGGCTCGTTCTCGGTGAATTTCAATCGATTTCTTTAAAAGATCAATATCAATAGGTGACTTAACAAAGGCTTTTAAATAAGATTCGATCGCAACACTAATACGATCGAGCGGTAATGTTTTAATGTAATGACTATTCAACCAATCTAATTTTTCAGTATTGAATTGTGCCGATGAAGAAGTGATATGATCAAAATTAAACCATTGACAAAAATCTTCCATACTAAAAATTTCATCGTCACCGTGACTCCATCCAAGACGTGCTAAATAATTGAGGATTGCTTCAGGCAAATAGCC
>RFPQ01000302.1 GCA_009926035.1 Betaproteobacteria bacterium | reverse complement strand
AGAGTAAAAATCGATATTCCTATCGTAGGCGATGTCGTTTCAGTTCTTACTGAACTCAATGAGCTCTTATCTAAAGAGAAAATTAAACAAAACTCATATCTTAAGCATTGGTTTAAAGATATTGATCAATGGCGATCAATGAATTGTTTAAGCTTTAAAAATGATAAAAAACTTATTAAACCTCAATTTGTCATTCAAACATTACATAAAGTCACAAAGGGAGATGCTTTTATAACTTCCGATGTGGGGCAGCACCAAATGTGGGCAGCGCAATACTATCCATTTGATAAACCTAGAAGATGGATTAATTCGGGCGGGCTTGGAACTATGGGCGTTGGCCTTCCTTACGCGATGGGTGCTCAATTAGCACACCCTGATGCACAAGTTGCTTGCGTTACAGGCGAGGCTTCCATACAAATGTGTATTCAAGAATTATCTACATGTAAGCAATTCCATTTGCCTATTAAGATTATTAATCTTAATAATCGTTACATGGGAATGGTAAGACAATGGCAAGAATTTTTTTATGGAAATCGTTATGCGGAATCCTATATGGAAGCATTACCTGATTTTGTAAAATTAGCTGAATCTTATGGACACGTTGGAATGAAGATCGAAAAACCTAGCGATGTTGAACCAGCCCTAAAAGAAGCTTTTAGCAATAAACTTAAAGAACGTTTGGTCTTTATGGATTTTATTACCGATCAAAAAGAAAATGTATTTCCAATGGTTCCTAATGGAAAAGGCTTATCAGAAATGATTACAGCTGAGGATCTATAAATGAGACATATTATTTCTCTTTTAATGGAAAATGAATCTGGTGCTTTATCAAGAGTGTCAGGGTTATTTTCTGCAAGGGGTTATAACATTGAATCTTTGACTGTTGCGCCCACTGAAGACCCAACGCTATCAAGAATGACTATTGTGACTTCTGGTTCAGATGAAATCATTGAACAAATCATTAAGCAGTTAAATAAATTAATTGATGTTGTAAAAGTGTTAGATCTTAATGATGGTCGATTCATTGAACGAGAATTAATGATCGTTAAAGTAAAAGC
>RFPQ01000301.1 GCA_009926035.1 Betaproteobacteria bacterium | reverse complement strand
GCTTATCTACCCATGCTACAAAAATTCGCCCGTCTTTATTTACATTGATAGCATCAAAACGATGTGTAATTTCTGATTTGTCTTGATGAACGATCTGAGGTAATTCAAAAGTTTTTCCACGATCTTTTGATCTCGCAAACCATATATAGCCTGTATAAGGCTTTGAGAGAGCCTGGGTCCAAGTGACATAAATATTTCCCTCAGGGCCAATAGCAATTTTAGGCCTTGCGTCTCCTGATGTTCCTATTTTCTGAAGTTCGGTATTTACATTTATAGATTTTGAGAAATTAAGTCCTTGATCGTTTGATGAGTCAACAATAATAAATCCCTGCTGTTCTCTCACCCGCCATAAAGTTCCCAAGTGATCAAAAGAAGCTGAAGTTACTACAGAGGGCCCATGACTATGACCTTCATGAGAAATACTGACCTCACAGAAAAAGATTAGCAATAAAAATATTATTTTTTTTATAAGCTTAATAATCAAATTTAATTTGCGCATAGCCTGTTCTTTGAGAAAGTGGATGATGAACATAAGCCTGATCATTAAAAATATTATCTACTCCCAATGATGCTGTCCATCTGTCTTTAAATTTATAATTTGCCTTAGCGTCTACAAATAGTAATCGGCTAGCGCCTGCATATGTCTCTGGATTAATATCTGAATTATCCAATTGTATAAATTGACGCCCGCTATATCTAGCAGCTAAACTCATTGTAAAATCTTCACTAACTCGATATGTTGCTACAGCTTTATAAAGCTGTCTTGGGATACGGGGCACTTTTTTATTAATGTTCGAAGGTGCTGCATCATTTTTCAAAATTTCTGAATCAGTCAAAGTTGCATTCGCTACCAAATCAAGTTTAGGAATAATTGCATTTTTCCATTCGGTTGCTAGTTCTATGCCATATATTCTGACATGGTCTACATTCTGAACATAAGAAGTTGAATTTGTTAATGGTGGAACGGGTGAAACATTTGTTTGTGAAATTAACGCATCATACCTATCTTCTCTAAAAAGACTAGCCCTTGCAAGGCCTTTTGCAAAACGATGCTCTGCTGT
>RFPQ01000031.1 GCA_009926035.1 Betaproteobacteria bacterium | reverse complement strand
CTTGTCTTGCTATTTCACCTGTTTCAAGTGTTAAGGTGTGCGCACCAAATTGAATACTTTTCTTAATTGCTTTAAACATAATTTACCCTTTTCTTTTTTCATCCGTTATTCACTTCTTAATAACGAATACATTAACTAACATTTAACATCCAATAAAAAAGCCGACGCATCTTCCTTTAATCGGCTTCAAAACTTACGAATCAATAAATCTCTTAAACTAATTAATTTAAATAGTTAAAAAATTATTTACGTAAACCAAGACGCTCAATCAATGATTGGTAGCGACCTAAATTTTTACCCTTGAGGTAATCTAATAATT
This sequence comes from Betaproteobacteria bacterium, assembly GCA_009926035.1. Lineage (GTDB taxonomy): Bacteria > Pseudomonadota > Gammaproteobacteria > Burkholderiales > Methylophilaceae > Methylopumilus. The sequence goes on along the minus strand of RFPQ01000031.1, from coordinate 7,373 downwards.
TTCTGCGTTGACTTACAAGCGCTAAAAGTCCACGACGTGAGTGATGGTCTTTTGCATTGGTTTTGAAATGTTCTGTTAAATAACCAATACGACTTGTGATAAGTGCAACTTGCACTTCTGGGGATCCTGTGTCGTTCTTTGCCTGTTGATATTCACTTACAACTTTGGCTCTTTCTGCTGCTGTTGATGCCATTTAATCTTTTCTCCTCATTCAGAACCGCGTATTTTAATTGGATTCTTTTGATTTAACAATATGTTTTTTATAATATATTTGCGATTAAGCGCTTAGGAAAAAGACGTCCTTGAAGGTCTGGTTGACCTACCCCCACAAACTGCCCTGATGCACCATATAGCCGCAATTCTTTGTCATTTTTACTAATGAAATCAATACTTTGCCCTTTTTTAATCAATTCTGTTTCAGCCAAGGTCAATTTAACTGACGATAAACCTTCAAGTAAAGCATCCGTAGGCAACAATACTTTCTCTCGAGAGGCCATAGACATCTCTTCAAGCACTTCGATTGTGAGTGCTTCTGATAATTGAAAATTACCCGTTTGAGTGCGCTCCAATCCCTTTAAATGGGCGCCACATCCTAATGCTTGTCCAATATCTTCTGCCAAAGTCCTAATGTAAGTACCCTTGCTGCAGGAAACTTCAATTGTCATGACGGCACTATCCATTTTCATAAGATTGATGTCGTAGATCTTAATTTGTCGCGATTTACGCTCAATTTCAATACCTTCTCTCGCATATTCATAGAGAGGCTTTCCTTCAAATTTCAAAGCAGAATACATAGGGGGTATTTGTGAAATATCGCCTAAAAATTTTTGTAATGTTTCTTTTATTTGAGGCTCATTCAAAATAACTTTTCTTTCTGAAACCACTTCGCCTTCTTGGTCACCTGTCGTCGTCGTAACGCCTAACTGAATGGTTGCGATATAAGTTTTATTAGCATCAAGAAGACGATGAGAAAATTTTGTCGCTTCCCCCAAACAAATAGGCAAAAGCCCTGAGGCCATAGGATCAAGGGTGCCAGTATGTCCTGCTTTTTTTGCATTAAATAACCATTGAATTTTTTTTAACGCTTGATTTGAAGAAAATCCGAGGGGTTTATCGAGTAGGAAAACGCCATCAATCTCGCGCTTCATAGACTTCTTTTGCATGGAAATAAATTACTGAGGAGGGAGTGCGTCTTTAATGAGTTGAGAAATTTTCATACCCTCATCAATCGACGTATCGTACACAAAATGAAGTTGTGGTATGCCACGTGTTGCCATGCGCTTTGATAATTGTGCACGCAAATATCCTGTCGAGCGCTCTAAGCCTTCCATGATCAAAGGATCATTTGTAGGAGAAGTAAAATATATTTTTGCGTGAAGTAAATCAGGAGTGACTTGCACTTCAGTAATCGTCAACATTCCCACTGCAGGATCTTTAAGTTCTGATTGAATCAGCTCTGCGAGTTCTCGCTTAATTTGCTCTGAAATGCGATCACTTCTCGCATAAGATCGATTCACCATGATTAAAGCTTACGCGCGACCTCAACCACTTCGAATACTTCTAACATGTCGCCGACTTCAATTTCATTAAAGTTTTTAATAGAAAGTCCACACTCGAAATTATTTTTAACTTCTTTGACGTCATCTTTGAAACGTTTCAATGAGTCGAGTTCGCCTGAATGGATCACAACGTTATTTCTTAAAACGCGTACCATTGAGTTTCTTCGAATCACGCCATCTTGCACGTAACAACCGGCGATAGAACCCACTTTAGAAATTTTAAATACTTCTCGAATTTCAACCATACCAATAACACTTTCTTTTTGTTCTGGCGATAATAATCCTCCAAGCGCTGCTTTCACTTGGTCCACAGCTTCATAAATAATACTGTAATAGTGAACATCAACCTCAAGTGAATCGATTAGTTTCCGTGCACCTGCCTCTGCTCTTACATTAAATGCAATGAGGATCGCTTTTGATGCACTCGCTAAGTTCACATCAGATTCAGTGACAGCACCCACACCCATGTGAATTACATTCACCTTAACTTCATCCGTTGATAATTTTTGGAGTGATGTAGATAACGCTTCGTATGAACCTTGCACATCGGATTTAATAATGAGTGGTAACACTTTCACGCTACCCTCAGCCATTTGATCAAATATATTTTCAAGTTTGGCAGCTTGTTGTTTTGCTAACTTCACATCTCTGAACTTACCTTGACGGAATAGCGCAATTTCACGCGCTTTACGCTCATCATTTAGCACCACAACTTCTTCACCTGCATTGGGTACGTCTGCAAGACCCAGCACTTCAACAGGAATCGAAGGCCCTGCTTCTTTAATTTCTTTCCCTGTTTCATCAAGCATTGCACGAATACGACCAAAAGCTGATCCAGCTAATAGTGTGTCACCCCGCTTTAATGTGCCTGATTGAATAAGAATCGTTGCAACAGGGCCGCGACCTTTATCTAAACGGCCTTCAATCACAATACCTTTAGCGGGCGTATTTTTAGGTGCTTTGAGTTCTAACACTTCAGCTTGAAGAAGAACTGACTCAAGTAATTTATCAATACCTTGTCCTGATTTTGCAGAGACTTCTACGAACATCGTATCGCCACCAAAATCTTCAGGCACCACTTCTTGCGCGACGAGTTCCATTTTCACGCGCTCAGGCGCTGCTTCAGGTTTATCAATTTTATTAATTGCAACCACAAGTGGCACATTACCTGCTTTTGCATGATGAATCGCTTCAATAGTCTGTGGCATCACACCGTCATCTGCAGCCACCACTAAAATAACAATGTCGGTAGCTTTAGCTCCGCGAGCACGCATTGCCGTAAACGCCTCATGACCTGGTGTATCTAAAAAAGTCACCATACCGCGCGGTGTTTCCACATGATACGCACCAATATGTTGTGTAATACCGCCCGCTTCACCAGAAGCCACACGCGTTGTTCTAATGTAATCAAGGAGCGATGTTTTACCGTGATCGACGTGGCCCATGACAGTGACCACTGGAGGACGCGTTTCTAAAATAGCTTCCACCGTTGAGTCTTGATCAATCAACGCTTCAGGATCGTTATCTAAAGCTGCAATCGCATTATGTCCCATTTCACCGACCACGATCATGCCAGTATCTTGATCTAAAATTTGATTGATCGTCACCATCATGCCCATGTTCATCAGCACCTTAATCACTTCGGTCGCTTTCACTGACATCTTATGAGCCAAGTCTGCAACTGAAATTGTTTCTGGTACATGAATATCACGCACAATCGGTTCGGTAGGTGCTACAAATGTTGATTCTTCATTCTCTTCGCGATGTTTTGATTTTGATTTAGGTGATCGCCATCCTGAGGCAGCGCTTAAATCTCCTCGGCCTTTTAGTGTGCGTTTTTTAAATTCTCGATCAGACCAATCTTTCTCACTCTTATCAACTTGCTTTTCTTTACCCTCGACTTTAACCCCCACTTTAGAAGCAGGGCGATGAAGGGTGCCCTCACTTAATTTAGCTGCTGGCGCTGCATTTACTTTTGCAACTGCTTCTTGTTTTTTTCTAATGTCTTCGGCTTGCGCTGCTGCAAGTGCTGCATGACGCTTGGCCTCATCTTCACGCATCGACAACTCATCTTCACCGAGAAGATGGCCTTTTGTTTGAGGTTTCGCTACTGACTCAATAGGCTTAGGTTCTGCAATAGGCGTATCAACAGGTTGCCCATCCTCACGTCTTACGAGCACACGTTTTTTACGCACCTCAACTTGAATAGTGCGAGCGCGTCCTGTGCTATCTGTTTTTTTAATCTCTTTGTTTTGTTTATGCGTTAAAGTGATTTTATTTTTTGGGGCTTGGGACTGACCGTGCTCTTTACGAAGATACTCAAGAAGTGCTGATTTATCTAATTCGGTTAATGAATCTTCAGCTGCTGATTTATCTACGCCAGCGCTTTTAAGCTGTTCGATTAATAAATCAACAGGCAATCCTAATTCTTCAGCAAATTTAGTGACAGTTGATTGTCCCATTTAGTACCTCATAATATTCATCGTAAGTTGCATGCGCCGTTAAACAAACCAAGGCGCTCTAGCAGTCATGATTAACTGTTTCGCTCGCTCTTCATCCATTGAAGTCATTTCAACTAATTCATCTACAGCAAGATCTGCAAGATCTTCCATTTTAGAAATACCCTTTGACGCGAGCAGATTTGCCGTAGCATCATCCATACCCTCCATCGTAAGTAAATCTTCTGCTGCCTCTTCAACTTTTTCTTCTTTAGCAATCGCCTCTGTCAGAAGGGCTGCTCTCGCACGCGAGCGAAGTTCATTCACTGTATCTTCATCGAATGCTTCGATCTCTACCATCTCTTGCAATGGCACATACGCAACTTCTTCTAGAGTGCTAAAGCCTTCTTGCACAAGAATGTCAGCTACGTCTTCATCCACGTCAAGTTTTGCCATAAATAGCTGACTTACACTTGTATATTCTTCTTGATTTTTCTTAGAAGATTCTTCTTCGGTTAGGATATTAATATTCCAGCCTGTAAGCTCAGATGCAAGACGAACGTTTTGACCATTGCGTCCAATCGCTTGCGCTAAATTTTCTTCATTCACTACAACATCCATACTGTGTTTTTCTTCATCCACCACAATACTTGAAACTTCAGCAGGTGCCATGGCATTAATGACAAACTGTGCTGGCTCCATAGACCATAAAACAATATCGACACGCTCACCTGCAAGTTCGCCTGTCACTGCTTGCACTCTTGACCCACGCATGCCGACGCATGTGCCTACAGGATCAATTCTTTGATCGTTTGCTTTTACAGCAATTTTTGATCGCAAACCTGGATCACGTGATGCAGATTTAATTTCTAATAAACCTTCTTCAATTTCAGGCACTTCAAGTTCAAATAAACGTACAAGAAATTCAGGTGCTGTTCTAGATAAAATCAATTGCGGTCCGCGATGACTTCTTTCAACACTTGTAAGATAAGCTCTCACGCGGTCACCAATACGTAAATTTTCTTTAGGGATCATTTGATCGCGAGGAAGCACTGCCTCAATACGACCAACTTCAATAATGCCATTGCCACGATCCATACGTTTGATCACACCTGTCACTAATTTTTCATTACGACCTAAGAAGTCTTCTAAAATTTGCTCTCTTTCAGCTTCACGTACTTTTTGCAAGATCACTTGCTTTGCGGCTTGCGCTCCGATACGTCCAAATTCAATAGACTCAAGAGGCACTTCGATTGTATCGTTTTCAACTTTACCTTCAGCGCGAGGATCTAAGAGTGAGATTTGAGCATCTTCATTTTCAATGAGATCATCATTTAAAAATGTCCAACGTCTAAAAGATTTATATTCGCCTGTGTCACGATCGATTTCTACGCGCACATCAATATCTTCCGTATTTTTTTTCTTTGTAGCTGAAGCCAAAGCTGATTCTAACGCTTCAAAGACTACCTCTTTGTTCACATTTTTTTCATGGGCTAAAGCATCTACTAATAATAAAATCTCGCGACTCATTTCAATCTCCGCAACTCATTTTCTAACGTTTAAATTCTGGGCTCAATCGCGCTTTATCAATATTTGATAAAGCAAAACGATAAAGCTCACCCTCGCACATCAAAAGCACCGTATCTTTTTCTGTTCCATCAATGATGCCTAAAAAATTTTTACGCGCTTCTAAAGGCATTCTTAACTTCACAGAAGCTCGTTCGCCTTTGAAACGTTCAAAATCAGCTAATTTCTTTAACACACGATCCATACCAGGGGATGACACCTCTAGTCGGTCGTAATCTAAATCCTGCTCTACAGTAAATAAGCGACCTAGGTGATTACTCACTAAAGTACAATCATCAATCGTCACTGAATCAGGTTTATCAATATAAACTCGCAAAAGCTTGCCGCGATTTGAAATTTCCAAATCGACCAACTCGTATCCGAGCTGTTGCACGGTCTTTTCAATTAATGTTTCAAGCTTTTCCATCTCAAGGCTGATTTCCTAAAATTACCTAAGTTGCAGAAACAAAAAATGGGCTTAAAGCCCATCAATATTTTCATGTCGAATTATATCAATAAATTCAGATAATTGAAATCAAAACTTCATTCAAAATCAATACGATCCATCACATTAGAGCACTTTAATCTTTACAAATTTTCGTTTACCCACTTGAGCGACAAACTCAGTATTTTTAGAGATCATTTTTTTGCCATCCTCCAGACGCTCACCGTTAATTTTAATGCCGCCACCCTCAATCAGACGCATGCCTTCTGAAGTACTCGCTATAAGGGCGGCCTCTTTGAGAAGCTGCAAAATTCCTATGGTATCGTTTTGAATCGGAATATTTAACTCGGGCACATTCTCTGGAATGCCGCCTTTAGAGCGGGTTTGGAAATTATCTAATGCCTCAATGGCGGCTTCTTTTGAATGAAAACGCGTTACAATTTCTTGAGCAAAAGTGACTTTAATGTCGCGAGGATTTTGACCTGCTTTTACACTTGCCTTCCAGCTTTGAATCTCATCTATAGATGCAAAAGAAAGCAACTCGATATATCGCCACATTAATTCATCTGAAATCGACATAATTTTTGCAAAAATAATTTCAGGCGCTTCGTTAATCCCAATGAAATTGCCTAGCGATTTAGACATTTTTTGCACACCATCTAAGCCTTCGAGAAGTGGCATCGTAATAACACATTGCGGAGGTTGACCTGATTGTTTTTGTAATTCGCGACCCATTAATAAATTAAATTTTTGATCAGTACCGCCTAATTCCACATCTGCTTTTAATGCCACAGAGTCATAACCTTGAAGAAGAGGATATAAAAATTCATGAATAGCGATAGGCTGGTTAGCTTTATATCGCTTACTAAAATCATCACGCTCTAGCATTCGAGCGACTGTATGACTTGCGGCTAATTTCAATATACCAACAGCACCCAAATCGGTAAGCCATGTTGAATTAAAAACGACTTCGGTTTGATCACGTTTTAATATTTTAAAAACTTGCTCAGCATAACTCTCAGCATTTTTTTTAACTTCCTCTTTAGACAAAGGGGGTCGTGTCGCACTTTTACCTGTGGGATCCCCAATCATCCCTGTAAAGTCGCCAATTAAAAATAAAACGTGATGGCCTAAATCCTGAAATTGTCTGAGTTTATTTAATAGAACGGTATGGCCTAAATGAAGATCGGGGGCTGTAGGATCGAAGCCAGCCTTCACTCTTAAAGGTTTTCCTTTTTTGAGTTTTTCGAGAAGCTCTTCTTCTATAAGAATTTCTTCAGCGCCTCTTTTAATGAGCGCTAATGCTTGATTGATTTCAGTAGCCACAAATATTTCCGAATGGTTTTATTGAAGTTTAATAATTGC
>RFPQ01000004.1 GCA_009926035.1 Betaproteobacteria bacterium | reverse complement strand
CTGTAAATTCTGGGAAGTTATTTGTCGAATGCAATACTTCAATTGCTTCTTCCCAATTTTGGTTATAAACCAAATCATTCCAATCAGGAATGATGTTATTGATCGGGCAACCTGATGTGCAGAATGGAATACCGCAATCCATACAACGCGCACCTTGTTTTTTCGCTTCATCATCTGTGAGATGAAGTACAAATTCTTTATAATTTTTTAAGCGTTCTTGTGGTGGTAAATTTTGTTCGCTGATGCGATCAAATTCCATGAAGCCTGTGACCTTACCCATTATGCGGCTTCCTTTGTAAGTGACGCATGCAATTCATTCAATGCACGTTTATATTCATTTGGCATGACTTTAATAAATTGTGTCCTTGTCTTATCCCAATTGTCTAAAATAAATTTCGCGCGTGGGCTATTCGTATATTTCAAATGTTTTTCAATGAGTGTTTTTAAAATTACTTCATCAGGTTGGTTTAAGTGTTGAGGCACCTTGGGTTGCGCTTGCTCAGTTTCCACTTTTTCTAATGACACCATAGATGGATTGCAACGTTTATTAAATAAACCATCTTCGTCATACACATAAGCCACACCGCCTGACATACCTGCTGCAAAATTTTGTCCGGTGTTACCTAATACAACTACTGTGCCACCTGTCATGTATTCACAACCATGGTTTCCCACGCCTTCAACGACTGCGGACGCACCAGAATTTCTCACGCAGAATCTTTCCCCTGCGACACCACTGAAATAACTTTCACCCGTTGTCGCTCCATACATCACGGTATTACCTACAATAATATTTTCATGTGATTTCGCATTAAATGCTTTAGGGGGTTTGATGACGACACGTCCGCCACATAAACCTTTAGCGACATAGTCATTACCTTCACCAATCAATTCCATGGAAATGCCTTGTGCTAGGAATGCTGCAAAACTTTGTCCCGCTGTACCCGTTAAAGTAATTTGAATCGTGTCTTGCGGTAAACCTGTATGACCAAAGCGTTTTGCAATTTCATGTGACAACATCGTACCCACAGTGCGATTGGTATTTGTAATTGGTAGATTAATAGATACCTTTTCACGTTTCTCTAATGCAGATTTTGATAACTTAATAAGTTCGTTATCAAGGGCGTGTTCAAGACCATGTGATTGTTCTTCAGTATGTCGACGTGAGACTTCTTTTTCAACGTTCGGTTGATAGAAAATCTTACTGAAATCCAGTCCATGAATTTTCCAGTGTTCAATACCTGCTTGTGTATCGAGTAAATCAGCACGACCAATGAGATCATCAAATTTACGGATACCAAGCGATGCCATTAACTCACGCACTTCTTCAGCCACAAAGAAGAAGTAATTGACGACATGTTCAGGTTGGCCTGTAAAACGTTTACGTAATTCTGGATCTTGTGTCGCAACGCCAACTGGGCATGTATTCAAATGACATTTACGCATCATGATGCAACCTTCAACCACAAGGGGGGCCGTTGCAAAACCAAATTCATCTGCGCCTAATAAAGCACCAATGACAACATCACGGCCTGTTTTCATTTGTCCATCGACTTGAACAATGACTCGACCACGTAAGCGATTTAAGACTAGAGTTTGTTGAGTTTCAGCCAAGCCAATTTCCCAAGGGGTGCCCGCATGCTTAATTGATGAAATAGGTGATGCACCTGTACCACCGTCATGACCTGCAATCACAATGTGATCAGATTTCGCTTTGGCAACCCCTGCTGCCACTGTGCCCACACCCGTTTCAGACACGAGTTTGACCGAAATACTTGCACTTGGATTTGCGTTTTTTAAATCATGAATAAGTTGTGCCAAATCTTCGATCGAATAAATGTCGTGATGTGGTGGTGGAGAAATAAGTCCTACACCTGGCACCGAGAAACGAAGTTTTGCAATATAAGGGCTCACCTTATGGCCTGGGAGCTGTCCCCCTTCGCCAGGTTTTGCACCTTGTGCCATCTTGATTTGAATTTGATCGGCTGAACTTAAATATTCTGCTGTCACACCAAAGCGACCCGATGCCACTTGTTTAATACGCGAACGAAGTGAGTCACCTTTTTTAAGTTTAATATCACTTTCAATTAAATTAAGTCCGATGACGTTAGCCACCGTATTATCTTTATCTAGTGTTAAGAAACGTTTTGCGTCCTCACCACCCTCACCCGTATTTGATTTACCGCCAATACGATTCATTGCGATCGCTAATGTCGTATGCGCTTCGGTTGAAATTGATCCTAATGACATCGCACCTGTTGCAAAACGTTTCACAATTTCTTTGGCTGACTCGACTTCATCGAGTGGGATGGCTTCATCATTCGTTTTTAATTTAAATAATCCACGCAAGGTCATTTGACGTTTTGTTTGATCATTAATTAAAGCAGCATATTCTTTGTATGTGTTGTATTGGTTGGTGCGTGTTGCGTGTTGTAATTTTGCAATCGAATCCGGTGTCCACATATGCTCCTCACCACGGATTCTAAAGGCATATTCACCACCTGCATCTAATGCATGTGCTAATACAGGATCAGATCCAAATGCCAATTGATGAATACGCATCGTTTCTTCTGCAATTTCTTCAATACCTATGCCTTCAACATTCGTGGCTGTTCCTTTGAAGTAAGCATTAATAAGTTGTGAATTAAGCCCTACTGCTTCAAAAATTTGTGCACCACAGTATGACTGATAAGTCGAGATGCCCATCTTAGACATCACTTTATATAGACCTTTACTAATCGATTTAATAAAGTTCTTGTGAGCAAGTGCATGATCATTGGTCATCGCGTTCATGGACTCATAAGCTAACCATGGACAAATGGCTTCAGCCCCATAGCCACCTAAAAGTGCGAAGTGATGCACTTCACGTGCAGAACCTGTATCCACGACCAAGCCTGTATTGGTGCGTAAACCTTCAAGGACTAAATGTTGATGTGTCGCTGATGTGGCTAATAATGCTGGGATTGCTATACGATCTTTTGATTGATTGCGGTCTGACAAAATCAAAATGTTGTAACCATCTTTTACTGCTTTATATGCATCTTGGCGAAGTACATCGATCGCTTTTTTCATGCCATAGGCGTCATCTTTTTTGAGACCCTTCACATCGTATGTGATATCGAGGACTAACGATTTGTATGCATCTTTTGTGAGTGTCGAAATATTTTTTAATTGTTCTAAGTCGTCGAGTGATAAAACAGGCTGACTTGTTTCAAGACGTGTTGTTGGTTTTGTTTCATCAATCGCTAATAAATTAGGTTTGGGTCCAATGAATGTCACGAGGGACATCACTAACTCTTCACGAATCGGATCGATCGGTGGGTTGGTGACTTGTGCAAACAATTGTTTGAAGTAGTTATAAATAAGTTTTGGTTTTTTGGAGAGCACAGGAAGCGCTGCATCGTTACCCATCGAGCCTGCATTCTCTTCACCGTTCATTACCATAGGATATAAAATAAATTTAATATCCTCTTGTGTGTATCCAAAGCTTTGTTGTGTATCGAGAAGATTTTCTTTGAGATCTACTTTACTGTTTACTTTTGGGAAGTCGCCTAAGAAATAACGTGAGTTATCAATCCAATTACGATAAGGTTTAAGAGTTGCTAATTCTTTTTTCACTTCTTCGTCATCAATGATGCGACCTGATTCTGTATCGATCAGAAGCATCTTGCCTGGTTGCAATCGCCACTTCTTAATAATTTTTTCTTGTGGGAATTGGAGCACACCCATCTCGGATGCCATCATGACGACACCGTCATCGGTCATTAAGTAACGTGCGGGACGTAATCCGTTTCGATCTAAGGTAGCCCCAATCATACGGCCGTCAGTAAATGCGACAGCGGCTGGGCCATCCCATGGCTCCATGAGTGCCGCGTGATATTCATAGAAAGCACGGCGGTCTTCATCCATCATAGGGTTGCCCGACCATGCTTCAGGAATCAACATCATCATTGCGTGCGGAAGACTATAACCACCAGCGACTAATAATTCTAGACAATTATCAAAGCATGCCGAGTCTGATTGGCCTTCGACAATGAGTGGCCATAATTTTTCTAGGTCATCACTAATTGGGATTGCATACTTTCATGTCGTGCACGCATCCAATTCACATTGCCTTGTACGGTATTAATTTCTCCGTTGTGCGCAATCATTCTAAATGGATGTGCTAAGTCCCACGCTGGGAATGTGTTGGTTGAGAAGCGTTGATGAACAAGTGCTAATGCAGACGTGACGCGTTCATCTTTTAAATCTGGGTAATACGTGTCAACTTCATTCGCAAGAAGCATACCCTTATACACAATGGTGCGACTCGAAAGAGACGGAATATAAAACTGTGCAGGATCATCAAGTCCTAATTTTTTAACGCCATGTTCAATACGTTTACGAATGACAAAAAGTTTTCGTTCGAAATGATTTTGATTTTTGGTATCTCTGCCCTGAGCAATGATGACTTGTTTGATTTTAGGTTCTAGCGCTTTCGCAGCATCTGCGATATTAGAATTGTTGGTCGGTACATCACGCCAAGTTAAAAAAGTTTGGCCTTCTTCTTTGATAATGTCGGTGACGATCTTTTCACATTGATCACGATGCGCATTTGATTGTGGAAAGAAAATAAGTCCACATGCGTATTGGCCTAAAGCGGGTAAATCAATCGATAGTTTTTTGGCTTCATCTCGAATGAGGCCGTCTGGCATTTGAATGAGGATACCAGCACCATCACCTAGTTTTGGATCATAACCTGTAGCCCCACGATGCGTTAAGTTGGTTAATATTTGTAGGCCTTGTGCCACAATGGTGTGACTTTTTGTGCCACGAATATTAGCCACGAAACCGACGCCACAGGCATCATGTTCATTTTTAGGGTTATAGAGACCTTGTTGCTCAGGTCTTTCGAATTGAGTCATAAATTTCGAATTGAGTCATAAACTACATTAAAAAGATTAAACGGAACCTTCAATAATAAAGCCTAACGCCTTGTAATTCAACAATTATTGAGCTTATTTAAGGACTTGAAAGACTTCTTTGGCAGCTTCAATCGTTTGGTGAATATCCTGGTCTGTATGGGCATTCGACACAAAGCCCGCCTCAAATGCCGATGGGCCAAAGTAGAAGCCTGAAGTTAACATGTGATGGAAGAACTGATTGAACTGTTCTTTATTACTTTTCATGATTTCATCAAAGCTAGAAGGGGCTTTTTCACTGAAGTAAATGCCAAACATCCCGCCTACCGATTGCCCACTAAACTTCACATTCAAATCGTGTGCGGCTTTTGTTAAACCGTCGACTAATAATTTAGTTTTCTTTGTTAAGCTTTCATAGAAATTGGGTGCTTGTACGAGTTTGAGTGTAGCAAGTCCTGCTGCAACTGCCACAGGGTTTCCAGACAATGTACCTGCTTGATAAACAGGACCTAAAGGCGCCAAACATTGCATGATATCGCGTCGTCCACCAAAAGCACCGACAGGTAAGCCCCCACCAATCACCTTACCTAAGGTCGTGAGATCAGGTGTGACACCAAATAGCGCTTGTGCACCACCGAGATGCACTCTAAAACCCGTCATCACTTCATCAAAAATAAGCACCGTGCCATGTTCAGTACATAACTCACGAAGCGTTTTTAAGAATTCAATGTGAGGGATAATCAAATTCATATTACCAACGACTGGCTCAATAATGACAGTCGCAATCGAGTCGCCTTTTTCTTTAAAAAGTTTTTTTAAAGCATCGATATCGTTGTAAGGAAGCGTCAACGTATGTTTGGCAACATCCTCTGGAACACCAGCGGAACTTGGCTCTCCAAAGGTGAGTAATCCTGATCCTGCTTTCACAAGAAGCGCATCCGCGTGACCGTGATAACAGCCTTCGAACTTAACAAGCGTATCTCGTTTCGTAAATCCGCGTGCCACACGAATTGCACTCATCGTGGCCTCGGTCCCTGAACTCACAAGTCGCACCTGTTCAATACTCGGCATGAGTTTCACCAGTAATTCCGCCATCTCGAGCTCACGTCTTGTGGGAGCTCCAAACGACAGGCTATCAAAAGAGGCTCCCTGAACCGCTTTCAAGACTTCCGGGTGCGCGTGGCCTAAGATCATGGGACCCCATGAATTGATATAGTCGATATATTCGCGACCATCTTCATCCCAGAGCTTACTGCCTAAGCCTTTTTTGAAAAAAATCGGTGTGCCACCAACCGACTTAAATGCGCGCACAGGCGAATTGACACCACCTGGAATGACTTTTTGTGAACGTTCAAATAGCGTTTTATTCTGACTCATATCAATTAATGAAACATTTTTAAGAATGTTTCTGCGGTTTCCTTAATGGTTTTAGCTTCAAAAAGACTGTTAATCACAGCGATCGCATCGATCCCTGTCTCAATCACATCTTGAGCATTATTCACGGTGATGCCCCCAATTGCAACGATAGGGATTTGGATCTCACGCTTCGCTTCTCTTAAAAGCGCTAAAGTGGCTTTTGGCGCGCTAGGTTTTGTGGACGTTGGGAACATGGCACCAAATGCGACATAGCTTGCTCCTTCTTTTTGAGCTTGCCTTGCACGCTCTATTTGGTTATAACATGAGCTTCCAATGATCGCATCTTCGCCTAAAATGTGCCTAACTTCTGCGATATTATCGTCTTTTTCACCTAAATGAACACCATCAGCTTCTAAAATACGGCACATCTCTACATCGTCGTTTACAATGCAAGGTATCTGATATTCACGACAAAGACGTAAAATAGCAGCACATTGTTGCATTTTAACGTCACGATCTTGAATTTTACTGCGATATTGCACCATAAAGGCCCCACCTTCGACGGCTAATTGCGTTTTATGGATAAGTATATTGAGATCCGCCAAATCAGGCGTGATGGCGTATAAACCTTTAATGATGAATGAATCGCGCATATTCCAATTCGTCGTCATGAGCCCAGAAGAGTCGATCTGGAATAAATTGCCCCATGCCAGGCTTAAATCCATGCTTGAGTGACTGCCAAGTAAATCGTTGACCTTCTTGAATTGCTTCTTCTAATGAGGAACCTAATGCCATACAACCCGCAATCGCTGAAGCTAGAGTGCAACCTGAGCCATGATAACTTCCTACCAATCTTTCCCAGTTGTAACTCTTCACTTTTCCGTTTTCGTTATATAAAGTGTTGATGACTTCTGTTGTCACTTCGTGCGTACCTGTAATTAATACGAGTTGGGAGCCCGTATTAATAAGTCGCTCTGCACATTCATCTAAACTCGCTTCACCAAAATCATCCTGATCTCTAAATGCTAAACGTCTGGCTTCAATACTATTGGGTGTAATAAGTGTTGCTTGAGATAGCAACAAATCTGACATTGCATTAATCATTTCATTCGTTACCAATGTGTCTCCCCGACCCGAGGCTAATACGGGATCAATGATAAGTGGAACAGTAGGATAATCCGCCACGATTTCTGCAATCATCGCGATGGTTTCCACATTGCCTAATAAACCACATTTAAATGCAGAGACTTGCATGTCTTCTAATAAACTACGCGCTTGATCATTAACCCAATCCGCATCAAAAGCCATCATGCTCTCAACACCTGATGTATCTTGCACGGTAATTGCTGTTGTCACAGATAAAGGATGGCAACCTAAACTAGCTAAGGTTAAAACGTCAGCTTGAAGGCCAGCACCACCTGTTGGATCGGTCGCTGAAAATGTCATGACGCAAGGAGGATTTTTTTTCATGATTTAATATCTTTTAAAACGTATAGTCTCAGTAGTATTATGAATTAATTAAAGACGTAAAAGTTTAGTGAAAAAAAATTATTTTTAAGGAATGGTCTATGTTTAATATCAAACCTAATCGTCGCGGCCTTATTCAGCTTTTGCTCATTAGCCTTGCCATTACTACAATGATTAATGGCATTATTTTTACATTCAATATCAACCAATCTGTCAGTCAACCGATTAAACCTGAATACCCATTATTGCCACCATCTTGGATGATTGGTCTTATTTGGACGATACTGATTGGCTTCATGGCCTATACACATTGGCTACTTATAAAGAAAACGCGTGACCGTATATTGCTTTCATTGGTCCCAATTTTATTTTTAAACTGTGTCCTCTATCCTTTATATAGTCAGGGTTTTACAAATGACATCAATCAGTTGCTCGGGAATTTATTTACGATTTCGCTTGCCGCTTTCATCACTGGCAGAATCAGGAGCATCACTGCGCTGGGCTCTAACTTAATACTGATCGTAACACTTTGGGCACTCTTTGCTACTTTTGCTACATCAAAATTAATTTAGAGAATGGAGCGGGTGACGGGAATCGAACCCGCATGTTGAGCTTGGGAAGCTCACATTCTGCCATTGAATTACACCCGCTTTAAAAAATTAAATATTTTTTATGCTAAAGTTAATAATAATTCTTATTACCCCTCCTATTATGAAAGGCTTATTTAATGAAAGTTAAGAATATTTCAATTTTTATTGCTGCAGTATTTATCTCTGCATGCAGTTCCATGACATACACCACAAAACAAGAAACAACTGAAAAAAATAAGTCTTTAGTGACTGAAATTAAATGTGTGCTTATCGATGCATGTGATGCAAAAGCGAAAGAATTATGTGTGGATGGTTACAATGTGATTAGCACATCAGAATCTGTGCCTTACGTATTAAATAAAATGGAAATTTCTTGCAAAACAAAAGCACCTCCTGTAGTTGAAAAAAAAGAAGACTCTAAAATGAATGATGCAATCATTGAAATAGAAAAAGAAACAAAAGAAATGAGTGATAAAAAATAAATTCAAATTACACTGAATATTGCTTTTTGTTGATGAAAATTTAAAGGAAGCAATTATCGCGTTTGCTTTTCTAAGAAAACTTTGCGGGAAACCATACCCTTTAAGTTAAAAATTAGTAAATAATTTTTTAAAATTCTAAAGGGTCAACATCCACCACCCATTTGACTTTTTGACCTAATTTGATTTCACGTAAATAAGGTACCCAATCATCAAGCAGTTTTTGTAATGCGACGCGAGAACTTGCTTGAAGGACTAGCTGAGCGCGCTCCATACCCTTTAACCTCTCCATGATCGGTCTAACTGGATTATAGACAGTGACATGCGTGCTTAACTTTTGTGCATGAATCATCGCATCTTTTAAGAATTCCATCACGTGAGACAGTTGATGCGCTTCTGCCTTAAGAAGCACTAGGAATGTAAAAGGACTTAATTCTGCTAACTTTCTCTCTTTTAATAATTCATTAGCAAAATATTCATAGTCATGTGTTTTTAAAGCTTCGAATATAGGGTGATTTGGAAATGCAGTTTGAATATAGACTTCACCTTTAATATTGGCACGCCCTGCACGGCCACTCACTTGCATCAATTGAGAAAACAATCGCTCGCTTGCTCTAAAGTCAGGACTATATAAAGCCTGATCCGTATCTAACACACCAACTAAACTTAGATGGGGAAAGTCATGGCCCTTTGAGAGCATTTGAGTGCCGATCAAAATATCAATCTCACGATGTTTCATTTTTAAAAATAAATCATTAAGCGCTTCTTTAGTTCTCGTAGAATCTCGATCCACTCTTAAAATGCGCGCTTCAGG
This sequence comes from Betaproteobacteria bacterium, assembly GCA_009926035.1. GTDB lineage: Bacteria > Pseudomonadota > Gammaproteobacteria > Burkholderiales > Methylophilaceae > Methylopumilus. Next base: position 6,417 of record RFPQ01000004.1, on the reverse strand, counting down.
AAAAAACTCTTTTAATGTTTCCTCAATACGCTGAGTCCCTAATCCTGTCGGATACAAATCAGTATTGCCACATGAAGGACATTGCTGTGGCATTTTTTCATCATGGCCACAGTGATGACAACGTAATCGTTTTTGATTTAAATGCACCACCAAGCGGGAGCTGCAGCGATGACATCGCCCTGTCCATTGACAAGAGGAGCATAAAAGGACAGGAGCAAATCCACGTCTATTAATAAAAATAAGGCTTTGCTCTTTCTTATTTAAACGGTCCCTAATCGCATCAATGAGATAAGGTGAAAAGCCTTTTGTAACACTCGATTTTGCAATATCAATGCACTTAATTTCAGGTAAGGCTGAATCTTTAACCGCACGTAAAGTTAGTTTTAAAAAACCAAATTTTTTGTTGTCTTTTGTGTTTGTAGCATTGAACCAAGTTTCAAGAGATGGAGTTGCAGTCCCCATGACGATCGGAATATTTTCAGATTTGGCTCTGAAAATTGCCACATCCCTCGCGTGATAACGCAAACCCTCTTGTTGCTTAAATGACGCGTCGTGCTCTTCATCTATGATAATGAGTGATAAATGTGGCATGGGTGTAAAAACACTCAAGCGCGTCCCAATCACAATTTGAGCTTGCCCTTCTTTAGCAAGACGCCAATGGGTTAGACGTTCGTTATCGGTTAAATGACTATGAAGCGTCACAAGCATGTTTTTTTCAAAACGTGACCTAAAACGACTCTCAAGCTGCGGCGTTAAATTAATTTCAGGCACAAGGACAAGCACTTGTGCGTGCTCTTTTTTTAACGCTTCTTCGATTAAACGAATATAGACTTCGGTTTTCCCACTGCCTGTAATACCATATAGCAACCAAGCTTTAAACCCTTGCTTTGTTTTTATAATTTCATCGAATGCTTCTTGTTGATCATTATTTAATAATGGAACAGGGGCTTGTGTATAAACTTTATCGTCTAATATCACTTCTTCTTTTTCAACCCAACCCATCTCATGCAGCGTTTTAATTGATTTTTTCCAGGCGCTACTGATGGAACGAAGACTGCTTTCATCAAGAAGGTTCGCATCAATCAATGCCATCACGATACGTTTTAAAATCGTTTGACGTGGTGGTAATTGATCGACACCTAACTCTATAGCTTTGGGGGTTAAGCGATATAGATATTTCTTCGCCATCGCCTTAGTATTTAATTTTTTTAATCGGGATGGTACAGCAGACAAAATCGTTTGTCCTAAAGGATAGTGATAATACTGACTACAGAATTGAAAGAGCTTAAAACTTAGTTCATCAAAAATCACTTCAGGATCTAGCCGAATAATAGATTTTAATTTTTTAGACTCAATAGCTGAGGTATCAGAAATGCCGACCACCACACCGATCATTTTGCGAGCACCAAAAGGTACCGCCACATACTGTCCAATTTGTGTATTGGCTTTGTCTGTCTTGTAGTCAAACACCCGATCAAGCGGTACGTCGAGGGCAACTTTGAGAATATGATATGCGTCAGTCATGGTGTTAGTTTTAAGGGTGAGTCCATCAATTCTAAGTTAAAATAAACGCTTTAATTGCTACCTATCATTTTAAGACGTGAAATCGCATCTTCTACAATTATTGTTGCCCGTCGCACAATCCATATATCCTGAGATTTTGGCAAATTCTATTCAACTAGATCGTCCCAAATCGATCGAGCATGGTGATTTCTCAACAAATTTAGCCATGATGCTCGCTAAACCTTTGAAAAAAAATCCGCGCGAGCTTGCAGCTCTCGTGATTGAAAATTTGCCTACCTCACCCTTTGTTGAAAAAGTTGAAATTGCGGGTGCGGGTTTTATTAATTTCTATTTGAGTGAAAAAGCACGCATCTTCATTATCCACGAGATTTTAAAAAATCCTGAAACTTATGGTCAAAATAATTCAGGGCATGATGAAAAGGGTAACCCTCAAAAAGTCCAAATTGAATTTGTATCTGCTAATCCCACAGGACCACTTCATGTTGGCCATGGTCGAGGCGCTGCCATTGGTGATTCTCTAGCAAGACTTCTAAAGTTTAATGGCTGGGATGTGACACGCGAATTTTATTACAACGATGCGGGTGCTCAAATTGATAACCTCACTAAATCAGTGCATGCAAGATGCCATAATATGGATCCCTCAGATCCTGCATTTCCTGAAGATGGTTATCGAGGTGAATACATTGTCGAGATTGCGAACGCCTTTCTAAGTCAAAAGAGCATTGAATGCGAGAGTAAAATAATTAAAGCGTCTGGTGACATTGACGACTTAGAATCCATTCGACAATTTAGCGTTGCCTATTTAAGACACGAACAAGATCAAGATTTAAATGCATTCAAAATTGAATTTGATATTTTCACTTTAGAATCTTCCTTCTATAAAAACGGTCAGATTGAAAAGGTTGTTGCATCTCTCATCAAAAATGGTTTTACTTTTGAAGAAGATAATGCACTCTGGTTAAAAACCACAGCATTTGGCGATGATAAAAATCGTGTCATGAAAAAATCGGATGGAAGCTATACCTACTTTATTCCTGATGTAGCCTATCATCTCAATAAATGGGAGCGTGGTTTTAAACGTGTCATCAATGAGCAAGGATCGGACCATCACAGTACTATCACAAGAGTCAGAGCAGGACTTCAAGCTTTAAAAGTAGGCATTCCTGAAACTTATCCTGAATATGTGTTACATCAAATGATTACAGTGATGAAGGGCGGGGAAGAAGTAAAGCTTTCTAAACGTGCGGGTAGCTACGTCACATTGCGAGATTTGATTGATGAGGTCGGTTGTGATGCAACACGTTATTTTCTTGTCGCTCGCAAACCTGATTCACAGCTTGTGTTTGATATTGATCTAGCCAAAACTCAAAACTCAGATAACCCTGTGTATTACATTCAATATGCACATGCACGTATTGCAGGTGTTTTAAAACAATGGGGTGGTGATATTAGTCAATTAGAAAACGCTAATATTAATGGGCTTAAATCCACACAAGAATTGATTCTGATTAAACGCTTAAGCGAATTTCCAGAGGTGGTATTACATGCAGGTGTTGAATTAGCACCGCATACGATTGCAAACTATTTAAAAGACTGTGCGGCCGATCTTCATAGCTATTATAATGACACTAAGTTTTTGGTTGAAAATGAAGATGAAAAAATAGCGCGCTTAAGTTTAATTTGTGCGACACAAATTGTATTAAAAAATGGTCTTGATCTCTTAGGTGTTAACGCTCCGGAAAAAATGTAATTTAAAAGGTAAATATGGATAAAGGTAAATCAGGTAGTTCTTTTGTGAATGGCCTTTTTATGGGCATTTTAGTCGGTATTGGTTTATCGATTGGTATTACTGTTTTTATTACTCATGGTAAAAGTCCTTTTGTAAGCAAAGATACAAATGGTGCTTGTATTGAAATCCAGGGTGCAAAACCAGAAGGTCAAACTGCGGATGCTATCCAAGATCAACCCACAAAATTTGATTTCTATAATATCTTACCAAACGGTGATAAAGATATTTCAGATCATGAAACAACACAGTCTTTAAAAAATCCAGCGAACATTCCTCAAAAAGAGGTTTACTTCTATCAAGTTGGCTCTTTTACGACAGATAAGGATGCAGATAATACCAAAGCAAAATTGGCACTTTTAGGATTTGAAGCGGTCGTACTAACAGCACCTTCTCAAAATAATGAAATAGTGCATAAAGTAAGAGTAGGACCTATGATCGATGATGCACAAATTATGAAAACAAAAAATGATCTCATTAAAAATGGCTTTAAACCTGTTTTGGTGAAAGCTACTCTTAACAATACAAACTCGAATAATTAAGGATATCTTCAATGAAAAAAATCTTATTCATTTTTTTAATGCTTTTTACATCACTTTCTTTTGCAGCGGCACCTGAGGTTGGAGTTAATTTTGATAAAACAGTACAAACTGTTCCAACAGATAACAAAGATAAAATCGAAGTCACTGAACTTTTTTGGTATGGCTGTATTCACTGCTACCAAATGGATCCGATTTTGAGTGATTGGGTAAAAAAATTACCTAAGGATGTCTACTTTAAACGTATGCCAGCCATTCCACGTCCTGATTGGGCACCGATGGCCAGAGCCTTTTATGCAATGGAAACCTTAGGTGTAGCAGATAAACTTCATACGCCTCTATTTGATGCTGTGCATAAAGAACGCTCCCTTAACCCAGGTGACGAAAAAGCGATTCTTCAATGGGTCACATTAAAATCAGGCCTTGATCGTAAAAAAGTAGAAGATGCTTTTAATTCATTCTCAATGAATGCTTCTTTAAATAAAGCTGCTCAGGTTTTTAAAGCATCAACATTAATGATTGACGGTAAGTACATTACTTCAAGCACGATGGCGGGCGGTAATAATGAAGCGCTTCAAATTGCTGACTTCATTATTAGTAATGTCAGAAAAGATCGCAATAAAAAATAAAGCTTTAAAAGTCTTTATCACCGGTGCCACAAGTGGCATCGGTGAATCTTTAGCTCATCAATATGCAAATCAAGGTGCCACTTTAGGTTTAGTGGGTCGACGTCTAGAACTTCTTCATAAAATAAAATTAAACATTAAAACCCCTTGTGAGATTTATGGAGTCGATGTCACAGATCAAAAAAATCTTCAAAAAGCTGCGAATCATTTCATCAAAAAATATGGGGCTCCGGATATAGTTATTGCTAATGCGGGAGTCAGCTCTGGAACGCTTGCGGGTGAAAAAAAAGATCTCCATACATTTAAACGTATAGTCGAGATTAATCTATTTGGTGTAATTCATACCTTTCTTCCATTTATTGAAATTTTTAAAAAACAGAAATCTGGGCAATTAGTTGGTATTGCAAGCGTGGCTGGTATTAGAGGCTTGCCTGGTTCAGGCGCTTATAGCACTTCTAAAGCAGCACTTATTAACTATCTAGAAAGTCTTCGTATCGAAATGAAATCTTTTGGTATTCACGTCACAACCATTGCTCCAGGCTATATTCATACGCCTATGACGAAACATAATCGTTACATTATGCCCTTTATTTTAGATGTAGATGTTGCGGTATCTCGTTTTATAAAAGCCATTCAAAATAAAAGACGCTTTGTGATTATTCCTTGGCAAATGAATATTGCGAGTACTATTATGAAATTTCTTCCGGCATCCCTATGGGATTTTTTAGCTAAAGGTGGCCCTAAAAAAATTAGAAAAATGATTTAAGTAATATCCACATCACGTATATCCTTAAAACGTAAAATAAATTAAAATGTTACCTACTATTAACATTTTTTATTTATGTCAAACCTCGAATACAACGGCCAAGCTCTTACAAAAGCACGTCGTGAACTAAAACTTAAAGCGGACGATATCGCAACGGAACTATGTTTATCTGTGCAACAAGTCCAAGCAATTGAAAATAACCTAGCTGCTTTTTTTCATTCAAATAAGTTAAAACAAGCTGTTATTAAACGCTATTGTCGATTCCTTAATATTGATGTGAACTCTGTCATTACCAAATATGAGTTAGATGAAACTGATTCTAGTTTCCAAGAAATTAAAAAAGACAATTTAGGTAAACGCTTAAAAAAATATTTTTATCTTTCAATTGCAGCATTTATTACAACCCTTCTTTGGAAACTTTTTGCGTAATGCTGCAAAAGTTAAGAGAATTAGCTCACCGATTAAAAACTCGGCAATTTAAATTCATTGAACAGAGAAAATCACTCCATTTTCGAAGATCAAGTTATTATCCATATCAAATTATGAATATTGGTGAGAGTTTTTTAATTGATAATACAAACATAGAAGTGCTGAATGAAAAACATAAAATGATTAATAAAGAACTCAATAAAACTTTTTCAGCTAAAATAGAACCTGATGGTATTCGAATAACGCGCATTAAATAAAACATAAGGAAAACAAAATGGAATTTGATCAAAAAGAGGAAGCGCCTTTTAATATCCCAGAAAAAAAGAAGGCAGATAAAAAAAATCTTATCATTTATATTGTGACTGGTGTCATTTCAGTCAGCTCACTTATTTATGGATATGCAAGTTATCAAGCGACCTATTTTAAAGATGCTGAAATTCAGAAACTGAAATTAGATTTAGAAGAAGCCAACACAAAACTGTTACGAATTGATGCTCTTGAAAATCAAGTAAAAGAATTAGAAGCAACATTAGCCTCAAAAGCAGCTATAGAAGCAAAAAAAGCAACGAAACTCAAGGCTAAAAAAGAAACTAAAAAAGTGACGCCTACTAAAAAAGCTGTAAAAAAATCAAAAGCAACAACTAAAACTAAAGAAAAAAAACCGGTTAAGAAGTAAGTCGGTTTAGTCTCATTCACGCCCTTTTTTAAGAGTAGAATAGGGCCCATCAATTTTTGATTTCAATTAAA
>RFPQ01000300.1 GCA_009926035.1 Betaproteobacteria bacterium | reverse complement strand
CGTTATCTTCATTTACCTGAATCCAGTCGACAACGATTCGATCTGTTAATGCCTTTAATCGTAAATGAAGTGTCTTCCACGTCAGATTCTTATGCAACATTGGTAAGAATGATTTCAGTTTTAGAGAGTATATGTCGACGTGCAAGTTATCTTGCGATGCTGACAGAAAACCCCAGCGCACTAAAGATACTTATTAAATTGTCTGAAGCAGGCCCTTGGCTTACCCAATATCTCATTCAACATCCGATTTTAATTGATGAGCTTCTTGATAATAATCATTTTTATACAAAACCAGATTTTGCTGAAATCAAAGTGAGACTTCAAAAAGATTTACGAGATGCTAAGGATGATATTGAGCAGCAAATGAATGTGATGCGAAATATTAAGCATGCCACGATTTTTAAATTAGCGGCGCTAGAAATCATCGGCGATGTATCAGTTGAAAATCTCTCTGATTATTTAACCGAACTTGCCGATATTTTGATTGAAGAAACATTAGATCTGGTTTGGAGCCATATGTATTCTGATCAAACTCATTCTCCTAAGTTTGCAGTGATTGCTTATGGAAAATTTGGTGGTAAAGAAATGAGTTATACATCAGATTTAGACATTGTATTTGTCTATGATGATAAACGAGATGGTATGGCCGAAAAATATGCAAGATTTGCACAGCGCATTAATAGTTGGCTCAATACCTATACATCTTCAGGTGTGCTTTATGAAATTGATCTCGCATTAAGACCTGATGGTGCTAGTGGGCTTTTAGTCAGCTCAATCAATGCTTTTAGAGATTACCAATCAAAGAGAGCATGGACTTGGGAACATCAAGCGATTACACGCGCTAGATTTTGTGCTGGAGATAAAGAAATAGGTAATCAATTTGAAAAGATTCGATTTGATATTTTAAATGCCCCAAGAGATATAAATCAGTTAAAGAAAGATATAGTCGAGATGCGAGAAAAAATGCTCGAAAAACATAAAGTCGATCATCAATTTTTTGATTTAAAGCAGGATCGTGGCGGTATTATTGATATTGAATTTATTGTGCAATATTTTGTATTGGCTTTTAGTGCT
>RFPQ01000299.1 GCA_009926035.1 Betaproteobacteria bacterium | reverse complement strand
TGTTAGAAAATTTAAATAAATTGATTTAAATTTTAATTATAGGTTTTTGGATTGAGTTGAATATAATTTTGTTCAGCTTTAAGCTTCACTAACCAACCCTCATAGAATATTTCACTCATAGTAGGCTCTATAAGAAGTTTAAAAGGAGCTTTCCCGCCTCGGTAGGTTAGTTTTTGACCTTCGATCAGCGAATATTTATTTTCTGTGCCATTAGCATCTAATATACAAATTGTTTGCGGGCCTTTAGAGATAATATGGAAATAGTCGCCAGGCTTGAGAGGGTCCGTGGGAGAAGAAACTTGTGTAATTGGCATTGAGATCGCTTGACCACACATTTTGATAGCAATCCCTTTATTATTTTCTTCTGGCTTTTTGATTTCAATAGGCAATACTTCTTTTGATTCTTGCTTTTTTTCTATAGGGTTAATTTCATAAGTCGCTATATCGTTAGGGAGAGAATCAATATTGGGTAAATCAACTTCCTGACCTTCAAAATTTTTATGAGCCACAGCATATTTTTGGTAAACGCCAATTACAAAGTTCGATACAAAAAGAAAGATAATAAAATAAAAAATATGGGGCATTTTGATATGTATTTTTGTCCATAGAAAAAATGATTTTATTTTTATTGGAAACGGTATTTTTTTCTTGGGTAAATCATCCTGTTCATTTATCTGATTTTCTAATTCAGGCTCCGGAAGATTTAAAGATTTAGTTTTATTTTTTGTATGTTCAATAACGGTATCAATATCTAATTCAAGAAAGGCTGCATATTTTCTGATCGAAATCAGTTTGATTTGAAAAGATACAAAACCATCTTTCTTATTTTCCTCCATGGAGACAATATGCTTGTTACTTAAAGTTAAACGACGCGCAACATCATCAATCGAAAGATTTAGGTCTTCCCGTGCTTCTTTTAAAAGATGGCCATAGATAATGATTGAATCGTTTGACATCATATAACTTACGAAAGTAAAGATAAAATAGTATCCTAATAAGAGTTTTTTTCAATCATTACTGAAACATATATGCAATAGGGTAATGATATGATTTATCCAATTAACGATAACTGATGGAG
>RFPQ01000298.1 GCA_009926035.1 Betaproteobacteria bacterium | reverse complement strand
TACCTTTTATTCCACAATTTATTTCCAGAAAGCTTGCAAGAACCATATCCAGAAGACAATGCAATGCGGTTGACGGCATTATCTCACCCTCAAGGCCTATGTTAGATGTATTAAAAGAATACGGTATTAAGACATCTGCGGAGGTGGTGGCGACAGGTTTAGATGAAACAAGTTTTAGCAAGGTAGATGGAGAGTCTTTTCGAATCAGTCACGATATTCCATTAACACAACCGATGCTTTTATTTGTTGGCCGCGTAGCTCATGAAAAAAATATTGAATTCCTGCTTCACATGCATGCGAATTTAATTCAAAAGCATCCTGATGCTTTATTAGTGATTACAGGTGAGGGTCCAGCAGAAGAATCCATTAAAGCGTCTATTGCAAAATTAGGTCTTTCAAATAAAGTAAAGATGATTGGATACCTAGATCGAAGTCATGAGCTTATTGCTTGTTACAAAGCAGCCGATGTATTCGTTTTCGCATCTAAGAGTGAGACCCAAGGCTTAGTCCTTTTAGAAGCTATGGCCCAAGCAACACCTGTAGTTGCTTTAGCGGAGCTTGGAACTAAGTCCATACTTATCAGGGCGAGGGAGTGTTGATCGCAAAGGATGATACCCATGATTTTGCTGATAAAGTGAGCGTGCTTTTATCTGACCCATTAAAGCGCGAAAATATTGGAGAGAAGGGTAGGCAATATGCGAAAGAAAAATGGGGAGCTGATGTCCTAGCGAAAAAAGTCGCTAAATTTTATAAGAGTATCATTGCGCAAAAAACATCTCTCACAAGGTACACAAATACGAGAGTGAGTAATGCGAAAGGCACAATCTAGTAAAGCTCTATTTCATACTTCCATTCAATTTTTTTCCAGTCGGAAGCTTCCTTGTTGAGTCCAAATTGAATAAATGGATTCTTTTCTAGCCAAGTCTTAGAAACCTTCAATTTAAATCCTTTAGGATTCTGTTGTACCTTAATGAGAGGTAGCGCTGCATTTTCTCTTTTTCTTGACACAACCTGCGCGAGCCTTAGGCAGAATAACAAATGCCAGTCGATGTAACCTGGGCTGATGGGGAGTTTATTGAGTTTAC
>RFPQ01000297.1 GCA_009926035.1 Betaproteobacteria bacterium | reverse complement strand
TGAACCTGAACTACCTGAAGTTCCTGATGAACCTGATGTTCCGCTTGTTCCGTCAGTACCACTTGTTCCAGATGAACCTGAGCTTCCACTTGTTCCTGATGAACCACTTGAGCCAGAAGTTCCTGAAGAACCTGAAGTCCCTGATGTTCCGTCAGTACCTGAAGAACCAGAAGTTCCGCTTGTTCCTGATGAACCTGAACTACCTGAAGTTCCTGATGAACCTGATGTTCCGCTTGTTCCGTCAGTACCACTTGTTCCAGATGAACCTGAGCTTCCACTTGTTCCTGAGAACTCCCTGAAGTTCCTGAAGAACCAGAAGTTCCTGATGTTCCATCTGTACCTGAAGAACCAGAAGTTCCTGATGTTCCATCTGTACCTGATGAACCTGATGTTCCGCTTGTTCCTGATGTACCATCTGTTCCTGAAGAACCAGAAGTTCCGCTAGTACCTGAAGTACCATCTGTTCCTGAAGAACCTGATGTACCAGATGTTCCTGAAGTACCATCCGTACCCGAAGAACCTGATGTGCCAGATGTTCCTGATGTTCCATCAGTGCCACTTGAACCTGATGTTCCAGATGTTCCTGATGTGCCATCTGTACCTGAAGAGCCAGAAGTTCCGCTAGTACCTGAAGTACCATCTGTTCCTGAAGAACCTGAGGTTCCACTTGTTCCTGATGTACCATCCGTACCACTTGAACCAGATGTACCTGATGTACCATCCGTACCACTTGAACCAGAAGTTCCTGAAGTACCATCCGTACCACTTGAACCAGATGTTCCTGATGTTCCGTCAGTACCTGAAGAACCAGAAGTTCCTGATGTACCATCTGTACCTGATGAACCTGAAGTTCCGCTTGTTCCTGATGTACCATCTGTACCGCTTGAACCTGAAGTTCCACTTGTTCCTGATGTACCATCTGTACCGCTCGAACCTGATGTTCCTGAAGTACCGTCAGTTCCACTAGTTCCACTAGTTCCTGAAGTACCATCCGTACCACTTGAGCCAGATGTTCCTGATGTTCCGTCCGTACCTGAAGAACCGCTAGTTCCTGAAGAACCTGATGTACCAGATGTTCCTGAAGTA
>RFPQ01000296.1 GCA_009926035.1 Betaproteobacteria bacterium | reverse complement strand
GGCATGTCTAACTTAGCAGATAAAAAAGCGTATTTAGAGCAATATCTTAATGAACCTATCGAAAGTATTATTGCTTTTATGACTGGACAAAAAGTGAAGCGTAGTGAAATATTTGAATTAGGTAATCTTGCTTCTGAATATCCTGGTGCAACAAGACGATTAATTAAGAAGATGACATCCTTGATCTTTAATCAAGGAGGAAGATGGGTAGTATTTACTGCTAACAATCTAGTGCTTAATGCATTTCATAAATTAAATCTTAATCCCCAAGTAATTTCCAAAGCAAACCCTGATCTTTTACCTAATCACGGTATCAATTGGGGACATTACTATGAAACAAAACCCCAAGTAATGTTTATCAAAGTTCCCACCCATATTTAATTGTGTTAGCCGAATTAGATCTTAAAGAAGCCAAGATTCATGGCATTCTGTCTCTAGATATCCTCGTGAATGATTTTGCGATAGCGCTAGAGCACAGAAAATATCCTCACGCACCTGTAGGTATCTTGGCTGATAATTCATCTGCTTGGATTGCATTAGATCTCGCAACGCAGCGTCTTGGCATACCTTTAATTCCTATCCCACATTTCTTTTCTAATGAACAAAAAAAACATTTAATCCATAGCGCTCATATTTTTACCTTAATGAGTGATCAAGAAAATATATTTAAGTTATATGGTTTTGATGAAAATAACGGGCAATGTCATGGTTTATTTCTCAGTCAACTAATTAATTATGAACCGCAAGATCTCAATAAAGATATTCAAAAGATTACATTTACTTCAGGGACAACATCTAAGCCCAAAGGCGTTTGCTTATCAAGTGAACAGCAATGGTCGGTTGCTAAAAGTCTAGAACATGCCTTAGCTAAACTAAAAATCAAAAAACATCTTTGTTTGCTTCCTTTGTCAGTTTTATTAGAAAATGTCGCGGGCGTCTATACATCATTTTTAAGTCATACCGAAGTATTTGTATTTCCACTGAAAGACATCGGATTTAGAGATCCATTCAATTTTGATGCAGCTCAATGCTTATCCAAAATTGATGAATATAAGATTGAAAGTATTATTTTATTACCTCAAATGCTCCATAGCATTTTG
>RFPQ01000295.1 GCA_009926035.1 Betaproteobacteria bacterium | reverse complement strand
CAAATGGACATCAAAATTACAGGTATCACGACTGAAATTATGCAAGTAGCATTAAGCCAAGCTAAAGAAGGACGTGAACATATTTTAGCGATCATGAAAAAAGAAATGAAAGGTAGCCGTCAAGAGCTATCAACATTTGCACCAAGAATTATTACTGTGAAAATTCATCCAGATAAAATTCGCGAAGTGATTGGTAAAGGTGGATCAGTGATTAAAGCCTTAACTGAAGAAACAGGTGCGACAATTGATATTGAAGATGACGGTACGATCAAGATTGCTTGTGTTGATGGTTTGCAAGGCGAAGAAGCTAAACGTCGTATTTTAGAAATCACAGCAGAAATCGAAGTAGGTCAAATCTACGAGGGTACTGTGATTAAGATGCTAGACTTCGGCGCTATCGTATCTCTTCTGCCCGGTAAGGATGGTTTGCTTCATATTTCACAAATTGCACATCAACGTGTGAATGCTGTGACTGACTTTTTATCTGAGGGACAAAAAGTTAAAGTGCAAGTAATTGAAGTAGATGATAAGGGTCGTGTTCGTGTCAGCGCAAAAGCATTGATCGAGCCGCCTCCTGCTCAAGAAAAATCTGAAAGCAAAAAAGAAGACTAATTATTTTAAAGAAATTTAAGACAACAAAAAACCCGGGATCTCCCGGGTTTTTTGTTTCAATAACTTGATTAGCCTGCCATTTGTTTTTCACGCATTTCATCAAGCGTTTTGCAATCAATGCAAAGCGTTGCTGTGGGACGCGCTTCCAGACGCTTTAAACCAATCTCTTCGCCACAACCAGTGCAATAACCATAATCTTGGCTTTCGATATTTCTTAAAGTCTCTTCAATTTTTTTAATAAGCTTACGTTCGCGATCACGGTTTCTTAGTTCAAGCGCCATATCTGACTCTTGACTTGCGCGATCATTAGGATCCGCATATGAAGTGAGTTCATCTTGCATCGTATGAACTGTGCGATCGATATCCTGACTTAATTCCGTTTTCCATTCATTAAGGATTGAACGGAAATGATTAAGTTGGCTTTTGCTCATATAGCTTTCACCTTTTTTAGCTTCATAAGCTCTAAATTGTTTAAGGCCTTTTTGAGA
>RFPQ01000294.1 GCA_009926035.1 Betaproteobacteria bacterium | reverse complement strand
AGAACCTTTATTAGGCTGGAAATATTAATGAAGATTAAAGGAATACGTATTTTAGATAAAAAAAATAATATTATTTCTGTTGAGCTTCCAGAAATACTTGAACAAATAAATGATGGTGATTCTTTTTTTTGGTCTGTTTTGTATTTATATGCCACTGGAGATCTTGGTGAAAAACAATCTATACCATTTTTAGAACAGCAAATTAAAAAATCAGAAAGGGGATTACTTCTTTCTTGGAATCAGTTAAACGATTTGGCAAATAAATTTTGGGATTTAATTGATATAACGATAATAGGTTGTAAAGATCAATTAATGCTTAAAAAATATCAGGATGATCAGCAAATGCACGAAAAATGTGATTTTGTCATTGAAATGATTGATGGTGGATGTTGGGAGATTTTTTCTAAGGATTTAGCTTGGATTGATCAATTAGGAAAAAAATATCAAAAGGTTGAGTTTATTTTCAGTGATTTTCAATCTGAGTAATTTAAAGGTTTTGGATCACTCCCGATCCCATTGGCCCAGAAAATCACTCCAATCTTTACCAATATCTTTTTAATAATCCCTATTTGTATCAAGATGCAAGGGGTGAATTTGCTATCGCTATCCCCTTACTTATTTGGGGTGTAGAGCTGGCTTTGCCTGCCTTATCTACGCTGATTAGCACCGCAGCCTACAGCGCTGGGGCAGCGGCTATCGCTTATGCAGGATATAAGGCTATTGAGGCCGTACATAAAAATACAGAAGTCTATGCACCTGATAGGCCTTTGCCTGTTACAGAGCACGGCGTTCCATTACCTGAAGCTGATGCACCGCATACTCAATTGGGTACAAGGGATGGACGAAAGGGTAAATATCCACAGGCAAGAGAGTTTGATGCTAAAGGCAAGCCATTAAAAGATATTGATTTTACTGACCATGGCAAACCAAAAAACCATCCTAACCCTCACCAGCATCGGAGAGAAGAAAATGCGACTGGAGGAACACGGAGTAGAGAGGATGCAGAACCTTTATTAGGCTGGAAATATTAATGAAGATTAAAGGAATACGTATTTTAGATAAAAAAAATAATATTATTTCTGTTGAGCTTCCAGAAATACTT
>RFPQ01000293.1 GCA_009926035.1 Betaproteobacteria bacterium | reverse complement strand
ATCAATACCATCAACCATGATAATTTCTTCAATACTAGCATTTTTAATGCGCTCTATACCGCCAAAATAAACGAGTAGATTTTTTCTTTTTTGTGTACCAATACCCTCAATATCTTCTAGGGATGAAGTGATCCTTTTTTTAGCGCGCATAGCTCTATGCCCTGAAATGGCAAAACGATGAGCTTCATCTCTTATTTGCTGTATGAGATGAAATCCAACATTATCTTTTTTAACAATGATGGGCTCGTCTTTATCTTCCACAAAAAGTTGTTCCAAGCCAGGCTTTCTTCCCTCACCTTTTGCAATACCTACAAGCAGAATATCGCTTAAGCCTAATTCCTGAATAACCTCTATAGCAATATTAAGCTGACCTTTACCTCCGTCTATAAAAATAAGATCGGGTTTAATGCCCTCACCCGTTGCAATTTTTTTATAGCGACGAGTTAATACTTCGCGCATAGCTGCGTAATCATCTCCAGGCGTAATGTCTTTAATATTAAATCGTCTATACTCTTTATTTTGAAGATTACCTTTGTCAAAAACCACACATGAGGCAACTGTTCCTTCACCCATAGTGTGGCTGATATCAAAACATTCAATTCTTGAAAATGATTCAGATAAATTAAAAATTTCTTTTAGTGCTTCTACTCTATTTTCTTGGCTTTCTGATTGCATAAGTTTTTGTTTTAAAGCAATCTGCGCATTCTTTTGCGCCATAGTGAGCCAAACACGTTTATCACCAACAGCTTTATTAATTACTTTAACTTCAATGTCGTAATTTAACTTAAAAAATTCAGACAGTAATGATTGATTCACATGCTGTTCTGTAACGATTAATTTTGGTATCGTCTGATTTGTATAATATTGTGCAACAAAGGTTTCAATTACATCTTGCGTCTCAATATCAGCAGCATTTTTAGGAAAGAAACTTTTATCGCCTAAATGTCTCCCTGCCCGAATCATTACTAAATTTAGGCAGTATTCACCTGCCTCTTCAACACACGCAATAATGTCAGCATTGCTAGCACTAAAGTCACTTACAAATTGCTTTGTTCTTACTTGCCTTAAACTTTGAATGCGATCGCGATATAAAGCTGCATGCTC
>RFPQ01000292.1 GCA_009926035.1 Betaproteobacteria bacterium | reverse complement strand
TTAGCCAAGTAGGATGAGAAAAAAAATTACAGAAGGTTTTAGAGATGAAAAAACCCCAGACTTAAAATATTACGCTTTTGACTGGGATGATAACATTGTGCACATGCCTACTAAAATTGTTCTTCAAGATGATAAGGGGGAGGAAGTTGGAATGTCTACAGAGGACTTTGCTGAGTACAGACATCAAGTAGGTAAGGGAGACTTCGACTACAACGGCCACACAATTGTAGGTTATGCAGAAAATCCATTTAGAAACTTTAGAACAGAAGGGGATAAGGATTTTTTGATTGATTCTATGAAAGCCAAAAAAGGGCCAGCATTTGATGACTTTAAAGAGGCTATCAATAACGGTTCAATTTTTTCCATCATTACTGCTCGTGGTCATAACCCTGAAACCTTAAAACAAGCCGTGTATAATTACATAGTAAATGATTTCGAAGGAATTTCTAAAGACGAGTTACTGAAAAATTTAAAAAAATACAGGTCTTTTATTGGCGAAGACGAAATGTCTGATAAGGAACTTATAGATTCTTATTTGGCTATGAACAAATATCATCCTGTTTCTTTCGGAAATGAGGGCGGGGCAACAAACCCCGAGGAAGCAAAAGTTAAAGCCATGAACGATTTTGTGGATTATATTAAAGGAATGGCCGCGATACTTAATAAGAAGGCTTGGCTTAAGAATGATTTGGGTCACAAATTTACACCAACAAAACCAATGATAGGCTTTTCTGACGACGACCCTAAAAACGTAGAAGTAATGAGAAAAGCTTTTAAAGATAAACCAGATAATTTAGTTAAGACTTATTCTACTGCTGGAGGATTTAAGAAGGAAGTGCAATAAAGGTACTTTTTTTAAAAATTGAAGTAAATAGAAAAATTTTACACTTACCTATATTTATATCATATAAACACTGAAAACAAAAATTTAATAATATGGCTGATTTACTGATGAAAATGCCGATACCTTACGAACCGAAACGTCAGAATCGATTCATCTTAAGGTTTCCTTCAAGTTTGGGGATTAATGAGTGGTTTGTAGAGACCGCGGCAAGACCTTCTATCAAAATCGCAGCAACTGAAATTCAGTTCTTGAATACATCAACTTT
>RFPQ01000291.1 GCA_009926035.1 Betaproteobacteria bacterium | reverse complement strand
ACAAAAAACATTCAACCTCCAAAAAATTATTTAGATATCATTCAATCAGATGACATCATGATAATGCGTTTAGGAAAAGATGATGATAGATACCAACTCATGGGAGAAACTTCTAAAGTGAATGAATTTATGAAGCTTAACTTTTCTGAATATTCATCCATGAGTTTTGATGATTGGAATAATTTAAATATCCTAGATGGGATTCCTGATATTTACCCAACCACGCAAGAAGCATTTATTCCACAATCTTTAAATATGGACTTAATCGAAGGTATTAATTTTAAAAAAGGTTGTTATACAGGACAAGAAATTGTGGCTCGAACACACTACTTAGGTAAAATTAAAAGACGGATGTATCGTGCTTTTATTAAATCGCGAGCGGATCTTAATCCTGGTGATCTGATCTTAAATAAGAATGGTGAAGAAATTGGTCAGCTAGTGAGATCAGCCAATGAAAATGATGAGAAAACAAACATGCTGATTGAATTAAGAGTTGATCAAGCGCACGAAGCGCTTTTCATTAAGAGTGAATTAATTCAAATCTTTTTAGAGGACCAAAAAAGATTTGATTAGTGCTTAGCTTCCGAATTACTTGAAGCTTCAGTTTCTTTTTTATCTTTTTCGTGATTTGTCACTTGAAAAAAGATTTCATCCTGCTTAATCATACCAAGCTCATTACGAGCTCTCTCTTCAATCGCTGAGAAGCCTTGTTTAAGATCTCCTACCTCAGCATTGAGAACATTATTTCTTACTTGATTGTCCGCATTTGTTTTTTTCTGAGTCTCAATTTGATGATTTAAACTCCATACACGTAACCAGCTGCCTTTACCAAACCATAATGGGTATTGCATTAATGCTACCAATACTACAAAAATAGCAGTTAATGATTTCATGTTATTTATTCAATTGATAAAAACAAGAAAGGCCTGCATAAGATGAAGCTTTTCCAAGCTCCTCTTCGATACGAAGCAGTTGATTATATTTGGCAATACGTTCAGATCTTGAAAGTGAGCCAGTTTTGATTTGCAATGCATTTGTCGCTACTGCTAAATCAGCAATTGTTGTGTCTTCAGTTTCTCCTGAGCGATGAGAAATGACAGCGGTATATCCTGCTTTTTTAGCCAT
>RFPQ01000030.1 GCA_009926035.1 Betaproteobacteria bacterium | reverse complement strand
TACTCTATGAAACTGAACGCGATTATCTGAAGTTATTTTTTGGCCTTTATCATGATTGCCAGATGATGTTTGTGGGTAGCCGCAGCATAAATAACCTGGAGGAAGAACAGTAATAGCACCAACTTCATATAACATCGCTTGAGTCGCTAATCCTACTTGAGAGAAAAGTCTCTCAGATCCACATCCAGGGAAATAAAACACTGCGTCTGAATCTTCATTAATTTTTTGTAGGTTTCGAATCACAGGCACAACTTTATCATCCTCAATGCCAAGGAGGGCTCTTGAAGTTTTAGTAGGCATATTTTTAGGCATAGGCCTATTTAAGAAATGAACAATCTGAGACTTGATTGGAGCTTTACCAATTGTTGAAGGTGGATTATTTTTAAATAAATTAATACCGCCCAGTTTTTTCAATAAATTATGCCCAGCCTGTTGGGCTTTATAGCCAAAATCAACCATCAAAGTTCTCATAATTTTAATGGTGACAGGATCTTTCATATTCAGGTAACTCATAGCCAATGCAGTCCCTGGACTAAAATGACGCTTACCTTGCTCTCTTAAAAAGTTTCTCATTGCAATTGAAACATCACCGAAATCAATATCTACAGGACAGGGATTTAAGCATTTATGACAGACCGTGCAATGATCAGCAACATCATTGAACTCATCAAAATGTTTAATAGAAATGCCCCGCCTTGTTTGCTCCTCATAAAGAAATGCTTCGATAAGAAGTGAGGTTGCTAAAATTTTATTTCTTGGGCTATAAAGCAAATTGGAACGAGGAACATGTGTTGTACATACTGGCTTGCACTTTCCACAACGCAAACAGTCACTAATAGAATCTGCTATTTCTCCAATAGCGGACTGTTCCATAATGATCGATTCTTGTTCTAGTAGTCCAAAACTTGGCGTATAAGCATTTTCCAGTCCAGATCCTGGTAGCAGTTTGCCTTTATTAAAATGTCCAAAAGGATCTACTTTATTTTTATATTTCTCAAATGCTTCAATTGTGCTTTCGTCTAAAAATTCCATTTTGGTAATACCAATGCCATGCTCACCAGAAATAACGCCATTAAGACTTCTAGCTAAAGCCATTACTCTTGCTACCGCTTCATGTGCCTCTTGCATCATTTGGTAGTCGTCTGAGTTCACTGGGATATTAGTATGAACATTACCGTCTCCGGCATGCATATGAAGCGCTATAAATACTCTACCCTTCAAAGTGTTTTTATGTATTTGATCCAACTTAAGCAAGAAGCTTTGATATTCTCTTCCACTAAAAATTTCATGGAGCGGCTCTTTGAGTTCTTTCTTCCATGAAATTCGTAAATCATAAGACTGAATTGCTCTAAAAATATTTTCATACTTGTATTCAATATCATCATGTCTTTCAAGAAGTGTTGAAAGTGGGCTATCCAAATTATCAAGCATTTGGCCCCATTTTTCTCTCAATCCATGAATTAAATCTATACTCATTTTTTGCTTAACTTGATTAAGCTCTGGGTCTGAGTTCAAACCTTCTTCTTCATAGATAAACTTATCTTGCTCAATAAAAGTTTCTAAATCATCTAAAAGTTTTAATTTGTTTTTAATTGAAAGTTCAATATTAATTCTTTCAATACCATCAGAATATTCGCCGAGCTTTGGAAGGGGAATAACAACATCTTCATTAATCTTGAATGCATTAGTATGTTTTGCAATAGCAGCTGTTCTTGCACGATCAAGCCAGAAACGTTTTCGTGCATCTGGGGATACCGCTATAAAACCTTCACCATCTCTCGAATTGGCAATCTGCACAATTTGAGAAGCAGATAACCCTACAGCGTCTTCATCATCACTTGCAATATCAGCAATTAAGACCATGCGAGGACGTTCTTGTCTTGCAGCTTTAGTGCTATACCCAACTGCTTTAATATAACGCTCATCCATATGCTCTAGACCAGCTAAGAGCGTGCTATCGGATTGATCTAAATAATCTTTGATTTCAACAATTGCAGGAACCGCATGGGACACATTTCCAAAAAATTCTAAGCATACAGTTCTTATGTATTTAGGCATTTTATGAAGGATAAAAGTACCAGATGTGATAAGTCCGTCACATCCTTCTTTTTGAACGCCTGGAAGACCACTCAAAAATTTATCAGTAACATCTTTACCTAATCCAATCTTTCTAAAACTGCTTCCCGGAATTTCTAATATCTCTGGTTCATCAATCAAATCTTTGCCATTAGGTTTGTAGCGGCTAATTTTAAAGCGCACTAAATCTACATCGTGAATTTTGCCAAGATTGTGATTCAGCCTCTCAATCTCAACCCAATTACCATCAGGGTCAACCATCTTCCAAGAGGCAAGATTATCTAAAGCCGTTCCCCAAAGCACCGCTTTCTTGCCACCGGCATTCATCGCAATATTTCCGCCAATACAACATGCATCCGCAGATGTTGGATCACAAGCAAATTCAAGGCCGTTATTTGTTGCCATTTCCATAGCACGTCTTGTAACAACACCAGCACCACATTTCACTACAGGCACTCGTTCGCTGACGCCAGGTAAATTTTGATATTCGACGTTACTTATATCATCCAGTTTTTCAGTATTAATTACTGCCGAAAATGGAGTAAGTGGAATAGCGCCTCCAGTATAGCCGGTACCGCCCCCTCTAGGGATAATGGTTAATTCAAGATCAATACATGCTTTTACAATATGAGCTATTTCTTCTTCATGGTCTGGGTTTATCACAACAAATGGATATTCAACTCTCCAATCTGTTGCATCAGTCACATGAGATACTCTTGCTAAACCATCAAATTGAATATTATCTTTTTTGGTGAGTTTTTTTAATTTAGAAAAAATTTTTCTTCTAAGCTTTTTAACTAACTTAAAATCGCTTTCGAAAGTCTTAACTGCCTTATTAGCCGCCTCAGCGAGTTCCATAACTTTCGCATTTCCAGAGCTCCGCTCTTCAATGGAATGAATACGGTGATACATAGCATCTACTAATGCTTTAAGTCGCTTTGGATTCTCTAGGAGATCGTCTTGAAGATAAGGATTTCTATTAACCACCCACAAATCACCTAGCACTTCGAAAAGCATTCGCGCGGATCGGCCTGTTTTTCTCTCGTCTCGTAATTCATTTAAGATGTTCCAGATATTTTCACCTAAGAATCGAATGACGATTTCTCGGTCTGAAAACGAAGTATAGTTATACGGTATTTCACGCAATCGATTGATTGGAAATGGTTGCGTTTTAAAAATAGATTTGAGTGTTGGGGCGTTCATTTAAATATATTTAATATAATCATGAGCATAACATGTAGCAGAATTGCTAACAACGTTATAACCCATAGGGTTATTGAACTTTAGGTAAAAAATTCAGTTAAAATAAGATCTCGATTTACTCGGTTTAAAGAACCTTTTTCTTATACATTTTATGAACCTAATGACGTTAATAAAGTTCAGATTAATTCCTCAAAATTAGCCAAATGCTCTGGATAAAAACCTTACATATTGTATTTATGGTGACCTGGTTTGCTGGCCTTTTTTATTTACCAAGACTCTTTGTTTATCACGCCATGAGTAAAGATAAAATTAGTCATGAAAGATTCATCATTATGGAAAGAAAGCTTTTTTTTGGCATCATGACACCAGGAGCTTTCTTAACCATATTTTTTGGGGGGTGGCTCTGGAATCTCTACGGTATTACTGAGCGATGGCTTGAATTTAAAGTAGGTCTCGTCATTTTGTTGCTCATTTATCATTATCTATGCTTTAAACATCTTGTTGATTTTAAAAATAATAAAAACAAGTATACTCATATCTATTTTCGATGGTTTAATGAAGTGCCTGTATTAGGCCTTATTGCGATAATTTACCTAGTCGAATTTAAACCAGTATGAGCATATTAGTTTGTGGCTCATTGGCTTTTGATACCATCATGGTATTCAAAGACCAATTTAAAAATCATATCCTGCCTGAAAGCATTCATAAATTAAGTGTGGCTTTTTATGTACCAGAACTTAGAAAAGAGTTTGGTGGAACTGCAGGAAATATAGCGTATAACCTTAAACTTCTTGATGAGAATCCTCTTGTCATGGCAACAGTAGGTAGCGATTTTTCAATTTATTTTGACTGGCTCAATCAAAATAAAATTAATACTAAGCATATCAAGGAAATCAAAACTCTCTATACAGCTCAGGCATACATCACAACGGATCTCAGTGACAATCAAATCACTGCCTTTCATCCGGGCGCTATGGTGGAATCTCATCAGAATAAAATTAAAGAAACTAAAGGTGTGTGCTTGGCAATTATTGCTCCAGATGGCAAAGATGGCATGATGAATCATGCTAAAGAATGTAAGTCACTTAACATTCCTTTTATGTTTGATCCTGGACAAGGCCTGCCTATGTTTAATCGCGAAGAACTTTTAGAATTTATTGATGATGCTACTTATATTGCGATGAATGATTACGAAGCTACTCTTTTGTCTGAGAAAACCTCTCTTTCTATAGAAGAAATTTCTAAAAAAGTAGAGGCATTAATTGTCACCATGGGTGCTGACGGTTCTGTCATTTATGCTGATAACAAAATATATAAGATCGACTCTATTAAAGTTGAAGTGCCTGTTGATCCTACCGGATGTGGTGATGCTTATCGCGCAGGCTTACTTTATGGAATTTCTAAAAAATGGGATTGGCAATCTATAGGTCGATTAGCCTCTGTGATGGGATCTATTAAAATTCAATATCAAGGCGGACAAAATCATCGTCCAACTCGAAATGATATTGAAACACTTTATAAAAAAAAGTTAATTGAAGAGAATGGCTAACTAAATATCTTTTGAATTGGTTTTTACAGAAAATACTGATTTGTCATCAAGCCTTAAGGCTGTTAAAGTTCTCCCCCAAACACAGCCTGTATCAATTGCAAAAACATCTCCTCTTGTCACAAGACCAAGAGCCGACCAATGGCCGAAAATAATCGTACTGTCCTTAGTTTTTCTCTTAGGGAAGTCAAACCAAGCTTTTAATTTTTTGGGCATATTTTTTAGTTCGCCCTTGTAAGTAAAATCAATAGCTCCGGTTGAAGTTAAAGCCCTTAATCTAGTGGTGGCATTAATGACGATTCTGGCTTTACTATTTTTATTTAAAGTGTTCGACCATTTATCTGGCTTATTACCATACATGGAAGCTAAAAATTCTATATATTTTTTACTGCGAAGTTGAGCGCTGACTTCTTTTGATAATTTGATGGCATCTTTGACAGTCCATTGAGGCAAGAGTCCCGCATGCACCATTAAATGCTTTTTTTCGTAATGAACTAATGGGAGTGACCTTAACCATTTAAAAAGAATATCTGAATCTTTTGCTTTAAGAAGGCGTGATAAAGTATCTTCATCGTCTGGCTCGATAACCTTATATTTAATAGCTAAGGCATGAAGATCATGATTGCCTAAAACAGCTGTCACTGAAGATTTATTTTTATAGCACCATCTTAAAACTTGTAATGAACCATTACCACGATTAATTAAGTCACCAACAAGCCAAAGTTGATCTCTACCTCGCTTAAACTTTATTTTTTTTAATAGGGTTAAAAAAGAATAATAGCAACCTTGAATATCACCAATTGCATAAATTGCCATGAATGACTATTTTTTAAAACTAGCACCTGACGAATTTGTCATGTATAAAACTGCTCCTGCAACTTCAGCATCAGATAAGGATGCATTACCACCTTTTGCAGGCATAGAGCGAATGCCCTTGATAGCATGTTGCACAAGCGTTTCATAGCCTTGAGAAATTCTTGATGCCCAAGCTTGAGTATCGCCAAGTTTTGGGGCATTTAATATACCTGCTTGATGGCACATTGAACAAACCGCTTTATATACTTCTTCGCCTGATTTCCCAGCTGACGCAGAACCTTCTGCAACTGCTTGAGCCAATTCTACTTTTGCAACGGGCTGAATATTTTCTTTAATTTTACTCTCTACCATAACATTAGAACTAGCATCACTCTTAAAATCATAAGTTAAGAATGAAATGAATAAAATTCCCCCTACAATTGCCCCAATAATAATTGCTATTAATTCAAATAAAACATTTTGTTCTTTTTCTAAATTCATTTAATTATCCTTTTGTAATCTTAATAAAGAGTAAATTTATAATAATGATCAATTAACATTGCAGAAAAAATTAGGCTTAAATAAATTATAGAGTACCTAAATGTTTTCATAGATAGCCTATCTGAGTAATTTTTATATAACATAATTACATAGTACAAGAAGAAAGCATTAAGAATTGTGGCACAAATTAAATAAATAAGTCCGCTCATACCAAGGCTAAATGGAGACATAGTTACGATAATCAAAATGATTGTATAGAGCACTATTTGAAGTAGTGTAAAAGACTCGCCATGTGTGACAGGCAACATTGGTATACCAACCTTAGCATAATCATTTCTGCGATAAAGTGCTAACGCCCAAAAGTGAGGTGGTGTCCAGCAGAAAATAATTAAAAACAATACAAACGCCTCCGGTCCAACAGTATTATTGACAGCTGCCCATCCTAAAATTGGAGGCATAGCGCCAGAAGCTCCGCCAATTACAATATTCATTGGCGTAGCAGGTTTAAGAAAAATTGTGTAAATAACAGAATAAGAAAAGAAAGTTGCAAGAGTTAGCCACATCGTTAACACATTTACGTAATAATAGAGAATAACTAATCCAATACCACCCAAAATAGTTGCATAAACTACAGTTTGTTTAGATGACAATAGCCCAGCACCTATGGGCCTTCCTTTTGTTCTTGCCATTATGGCATCTATTTTTTGCTCAATTAAACAATTAAAAGCTGCTGCTGCGCAGGAAACAAAACCGATCCCAAGAATAGAACTTAATAGGAGATTAGATGGAACCATTCCTGGAGTGGATAAAAACATTCCAATCACGGCAGTAAAAACAATAAGAGAATTAACTCGTAACTTGCAGAGAACTAAAAAATTCTTTAAGTTAGTTTTAAGATTAAAAATATTTCCTTTAGAAATGCCTCTAAGCATATTGTTTTTTAATTTTTGTATTTATTATTGTCATTATCATGACTAATAGAGCTGCTATTAGATTATGACTAACAGCTAAGATCATTGGGAGATGAAGCATCAAGTTAGCAATTCCTATGATAAATTGAGCTACTAGTAAAGCTAATAATAGTATTGATTCAAATCTCAATTGTTTGTACTTCATTAATGCAAATGACAAATAGCAGAAATAAATAATCACAGTTACAGCCCCTATTCTATGTATCCACTGGATTGCCTGAAGAGCATCAAGGCTAATTGGCGCCCCCTCAAAAGTTTGACCTAAATTTCTAAATATATTAAACCCATTCTCAAAGTCCATATTAGGGATCCATTCACCATGGCAAGTTGGAAAATCTGTACAAGCTAAACCAGCATAATTAGAACTAGTCCAGCCCCCTAAAAAGATTTGCATAAAAATTAATACAAGACTAAATCTTGTCATATAAAAAACTATATCTTTTTTTAGAACTAATTTTGAATTGTCGTTGAAATGTTCATAACTCATATAAGTGAGTATAGCTAAAGTTATCATACCCCCTATTAAATGAGCACTTACAATAATAGGTTTTAGTAAAAGCGTAACTGTAAGCATTCCTAACATAGCTTGAAAAAATACAATAGCCAGCAGGCTATATGGGACGAGGATATTTACTTTTAAAGATTTTTTATTGTTATGGGCTAAAACCCCAATTATTAGAATTAGAAGC
>RFPQ01000290.1 GCA_009926035.1 Betaproteobacteria bacterium | reverse complement strand
TGTGAGCTTTCCTAATGGAAGCAATGTCCCACAACCCTCATATGGGTCGGTGAAAGCGATTCACCGTCTGGATAATAGTGTCATCATCAGATCTGATGCGGCATTTTCATTGGGTTCAAGTGGCGGCGGATTATTTGATGAAAAAAATAATTTAGTCGGCATTACGACATTTAAAAGCCCCGGACCCCAAGGATTTTTCTATAGCTTGCCTGTTGAATGGATTAAACAGTTAATGAGTCAGCCTGACACTCAGTCTCTTAAGACTATGGATGTGCCATTTTGGGCATTACCTTTTGAACAAAAACCCAATTTTATGAAAGTGGTGATTCCTTATCAAAATAAAGAGTGGGATACGCTTAAATCCATTTCAGACTTGTGGATTAAAGAAGAGGCTAGTTCACCTGATGCGTGGTATTTTTTAGGCTTAGCTGAGCAAGGCAAAAAAGATCTCAAAGCTGCAAAAGAGGCATTTTCTAAGGCTGAGAAAATAAACCCGAGACATGTGGATGCTATGATGGGGCTTGCTGAAATAGCGGAATCCGAAAAAGATTTGGTGACCCTACAAAATATTCAAAAAAAGGTCAATCAATTAAATGCGAGTCTTGCAGAAGTTATTTCGAATAAATTAGATAAGATAAAGTAAGATTTATTTTTTAATAAATCTTATTCAAAATATTCAATATGCTAAAACAAGCTTTATCACTTGCAGAAAAAGGTTACCTTCCAGACGCACTCATTCGTTTCGGTATTAGACAGCTTTTAAAAAAACGTCTTGAAGAGATTAGTTACAAAGATGCAGAGAAATCACAAACCTTAAAAAGTGATTTTTTTGAGAGCATGGATCAATCACCTATTGCATTAGTCCCTCACCTTGCAAACAAACAACATTATGAAGTGCCATCTACTTTTTTTGATTTTTGTTTGGGTAAGCATAAAAAATACAGTAGTTGTTATTGGGATCAGAATACAAAAAATCTAGATGATGCAGAATGGAATGCGCTGAAGATTAGTGCAGTTCATGCAGATTTAAAAAATGGTCAGACGATTCTTGAATTAGGTTGTGGGTGGGGTTCACTGACTCTTTTTATGGCTCAACAATATCCAAAGAGTCGAATCTTTGCGGTATCTAATTCAAA
>RFPQ01000289.1 GCA_009926035.1 Betaproteobacteria bacterium | reverse complement strand
GTCGAAAAGATATAAAGAGAAATTATGAAACTAAATACATTAAAACCAGCAGTTGGTTCTAAAAAAGTAGCAAGACGCGTTGGCCGAGGTATTGGTTCAGGTCTTGGAAAAACAGCTGGACGTGGCCACAAAGGTCAAAAATCTAGAGCGGGTGGATTCCATAAGGTTGGTTTTGAAGGTGGTCAAATGCCTATTCAGAGACGCCTTCCAAAACGCGGATTTAAATCACTCACGCAAAAACTAACTGCACGTGTTAGAACAAATGAACTCAATTTAGTTGAGTCAGATAATATCGATTTACTCGTTTTAAAGTCGGCGAAATTAATTTCTGATAATGCAAAAACAGCAAAAGTTTATTTGTCTGGTGAAGTAAAAAGAAAATTAACAATCCAAGGTTTATTGCTAACTAAGGGCGCTCGTGCAGCAATTGAAGCGGCAGGCGGAAAAGTAGTAGAAGTTTGAGAATTTAATTTTGGCTCAAGATAATCTATTAGGTGCATTAAGCAAGACAAGCGAGTTAAAAGGTCGCATATTGTTTGTGTTGGGTGCCATTGTTGTATATAGACTTGGCGCTCATATTCCAGTGCCTGGAATTGATCCACTTGTGCTTAAAAAATTATTTGACTCACAAAGTGGCGGCATCTTGGGAATGTTTAATATGTTCTCTGGAGGCGCATTAAAAAGGTTTACGTTATTTGCATTAGGGATCATGCCTTATATTTCAGCATCGATCATCATGCAGTTATTAAGCGTAGTATCGCCTCAGCTTGAACAATTAAAAAAAGAGGGCGAAGCAGGTAGAAGGCTGATAACAAAGTATACGAGATACGGCACGGTGATTTTGGCCGCATTTCAGGCGCTTGGTATTTCAATTGCGCTAGAGTCTCAACCAGGATTGGTGCTTGATCCTGGATTAGCTTTTAGACTCACAACAGTTGTAACTTTAGTAAGTGGAACAATGTTCCTTATGTGGTTGGGTGAGCAAATTACTGAAAGAGGTATTGGTAATGGAATCTCAATCATTATTTTTTCGGGCATTGTGGCTGGATTGCCAAGTGCTTTGGGAAGCACCCTTGAGTTAGCTAGAACAGGTGCATTTTCAATTCCCTTAGTTTTCTTTTTGTTTGCTGCAACTATTT
>RFPQ01000288.1 GCA_009926035.1 Betaproteobacteria bacterium | reverse complement strand
TTATTTTAGATATCAAAACGCCTGAATCCGGCGAAGAGAAAAAAAATCATTGGGACAATTTAAATCTCATTCACTCAAAAGATGAAATTAAATTTGTACTTTGTAGTCGCGAAGATTACGACTGGGCTAAAAAAATACTCAATCAATATAAACTTGCAGAAAAATGTGATGTTTTATTTTCCCCTGTATATCAAAAACTTAACACCACCAATTTAGGGAATTGGATTTTAGAAGATCAACTTCCTGTGCGCATGCAAATTCAATTACATAAATTGCTTTGGGGAGAGAAGCCTGGTGTCTAAAGCAGTCGTCCTTTTATCAGGTGGCCTTGATTCTGCCACAACCTTAGCAATCGCAAAAAATGAAGGCTATGAATGTTATGCCTTGAGTGTGAATTACCATCAGCGCCATATTGCAGAACTGGAAGCCGCTAAAAAAATTGCCACCCAATTTAAAGTGAAAGAACATAAAACGGTGGAGATGGATTTAAGTTGGATGCTCACTTCAGCACTCACGAATCCTGATTTAAAAGTACCGACCGAATTAAGTAACCAAATCCCCATTACGTATGTGCCCGCTCGCAATACTTTAATGCTGGCGCTCGCTTTAGGTTGGGCAGAAGTGATTGGTGCTCATGATATTTTTATAGGAGTCAACGCTGTCGATTATTCAGGTTACCCTGATTGCAGGCCCGAGTATATTGAGCAATTTCAGAAAATGGCTAATTTAGCGACTAAATCCGCTGTAGAAGGTCAAGCTATCCAACTTCATACTCCACTGATTGATCTATCTAAAGAAGCTATTATTGCTAAAGGTGTTGGATTATGTGTGAATTATAGTTTAACCGTCTCGTGTTATCAGGCCGATCAGGTAGGCCGAGCTTGTGGCGTCTGTGATTCATGTCGTTTAAGGCAAAATGGCTTTAAAGCCGCTGGGACGGATGATCCCACCCCTTATCAATAGCCAAAAAGAGACTTTAAATTCTTGTCTTTAAAGTGATTTTGCTTGCCAAATATGCCAAAAATAGCGTAAAATCCGCCCCTTTCGTAAGAAAATTTTTAACTAATTGAAGAGTGTAAATTATGGTAATTATTCGACTTTCTAGAGGCGGTTCAAAAAAGACCCCTTTTTACAATGTA
>RFPQ01000287.1 GCA_009926035.1 Betaproteobacteria bacterium | reverse complement strand
ATGCTCGCTAAATCAAATGTCCTTTTGATGGATGAACCGACCAATCATATGGATATGGAATCGATTGAATCGCTTAATACAGCGTTAGATAAATATAAAGGCACCCTCTTCTTCATCAGTCACGATCGTGAATTTGTAAGTTCGATTGCGACACGCATTTTAGAAATTAAAGAAGATCGTATTATTGATTTTTCTGGTAATTACGAAGATTATCTTCTCACGCAGGTGACGCCAAACTCGTAGAGATTTAGCGAAGCATTTTTAATGCTTGATCAATGATCATCGAAGGTTTCATTTGTACTAAACATTGACTCACCTTAGATCCCTCACAACCATCTTGGCCACAAGGTCTGCAAGTGAATGTCGGCGAATCTTTACTTGTCAAAGCAATGACATGATGTTTCACACCCCAAGGCCCCCAATTTTTTTCATTGCTGGGTCCAAAAATACTGATCACAGGCGTTTGTGTCGCACTCGCAAGATGTGTCGACATGCTATCAATGGCTAGCACAAGGTGTGCCATGCTATAAAGGGCTGCAGTCGCTTCTAAAGAGAAGTTTTTTGTGATGATAGGCTTCATGCTGCAGGCTTTATGAATCGCCTCATTAGTTAAAAGATCTTCTTTTGAACCGCATAAGATGACTTCATATTTATTTCTTTTTAAAACATCAATCACATGAGCCCAAGTAGCAATTGGTAATTCTTTAAATTTCCAACGCGAAGGTGCATGCACCACCACAAGCTTTTGTTTTAATGAAATAGATTCTTTCGATAACCAAGTTTTGACTTTTGATTTTTGTGTTAATGAGGGCTTGATAAGATAAGGCGGTGCTTTTTGAGATTTAAAAAGATTAGTAGCTCTTAATAAATCGACATCTTGTTCTGCAATCGGTCTCACATCATCTAAACTCTCAGTTAAAACATCGAAAGACTGATGCCAAAAATGACCTCGTCGATGTGTTTTTCTACCCACACTTATTTTGGCTGGGAATAAACGCTGAATTAGTGCGCCCCGCCAGTCATTCGAAAAGTGTGCTAAAAAATCGTAAGACTGTGAAGCAATCTCTTTATAAAACTTTATATAGGCCATGATTTTGGAAAGGCCCTTGAGATGACGGGGAATCACAAATACATGTCGC
>RFPQ01000286.1 GCA_009926035.1 Betaproteobacteria bacterium | reverse complement strand
CCAGGGTCAACCATTAAACCTTTTGTCGCATTGGCAGCCTTAGAAAACGATATTCGTAAACCACCTTTTAATATTAAAGACCCTGGGTTTTTTATACTTCCAAACTCAGGCCATACTTATAGAGACTGGAAGCCTTTTGGGCATGGCACTGTCGATATTGTGATGGCGATTACGATTTCATGTGACACATTCTTCTATGGCCTGGGTATTGAATTAGGCATTAATAAATTATCTGAATTTTTATCTCAATTTGGTTTTGGAAAAGCGACCCATATTGATATGTTTGGAGAGAATGCTGGATTACTTCCGTCACCCGAATGGAAGCAAAAAAGGTTTAAAAAGCCTTGGTATTTAGGTGAAACTGTTATTACAAGTATTGGCCAAGGATACACACTCGTCACACCGATGCAATTAGGACAAGCGGTCGCAACACTCGCTAATGGTGGGCTTACTATCCAGCCAAGACTTATTCAATCAATTAAAAATAGTCAGACGGGTAAAATGGAAGTGTTTAAAAATAAAACGATTCAAACATTACATTTTAAACCTGAACACTTAGCACTCGTCAAGGAGGGTATGATCAATGTGACACAGCCTGGAGGCACGGCTGCAAGCGTCGGTGCTGAGGCGCCATATAAAATTGCCGCAAAAACAGGAACGGCTCAAGTGGTGGAGATGAAAGCTAATCAAAAATATAATCCTGATCGTATGAATGAAAGGCATCGTGACCATGCGCTTTTTATTGCCTACGCACCTGCAGAAGACCCTACTATTGCCATTGCTTTAATTGTTGAAAATGGCGGCCATGGCGGATCAACAGCAGGCCCCATTGCAAGAAAATTAATGGATTATTATTTGCTTAAAAAAGTATCTTCAAATAAAGAAGAGATTAAGGTCAGTCCTCTTGAATCCGAATATCACGATTAAAATAAGATCACGATGCTAGAACGTTTCACTTCCAGATTACAAAAAAATATTGATTCTATTTTGATGATCTTTATTAGCACAGCTTTAGTCGTCGGTCTTTTTACGCTCTATAGCGCCTCCGGGCGAAATATTATTTTAGTGCTTAATCAATTACTTTATATTGGTCTTGGACTTTCATTGCTTTGGATCACGGCGAACATTCATCCTAAATATTATGAA
>RFPQ01000285.1 GCA_009926035.1 Betaproteobacteria bacterium | reverse complement strand
GCATCCTCACAGATTAGGAGGCCAATTTTTAAACTTTTATGTGTAAAAATAAATTCTTTTGTACCTGCTTTAAAATATCTATTTTCGTCAAATACACCATAATTTGGGAGAGTTTGTTTGAAATAAGTCCCTTGAATTTTCCCATTAAAAAGTAAAGAAGCTGCATTATATACTTTGCTGCTTTTTTTTAATGGGTGCCCCACAATAACTTTAATGAAAGGTAAGGCTTTTGCAATTTTTTTTAATGCTTTTGAGCACGCACCAAGAAAATCTTCTCTTAAAATAAGATCCTCAGGGGGGTATCCGCATATTGAAAGTTCAGGGGTAATAAATAACTCTGCTCCTTTTTTAGAGGCTTCTTTAGCGCTCTTAATGATAAGGTTACTATTGTTTTCAATATCACCAACAAATGAATTTATTTGCGCTAGAGCTATCTTCATGATTTTTTAGTAACTGCCACCCGCATTTTTAATCAGATCAACAATTTCAGTATTTTTAGCTTTAAGCGCATATACAAGAGCCGTTAATCCATAACGATCCTTTGCTTTTAAATTTACTTTTGCGTCAATCAAAAGCTGAATCATTTCTTTGGATTTATTTTCTACAGCGTAATGAAGAATGGGTGTGCCATCAGAATCTTTACGATCAATATTAGCGCCGCTTTCTATAAGGATCTTAGCGACAGGTAAGCGATTTTTTTTAGTAGCCCAAGTCAGTGCTGTCCAACTATATTGATCTTCATAATCAATTTTTACACCACGTTTTATAAAGAGAGCTACGGCGTCAGCGTTACCTTCTCTAGCTGCATATATAAGCGGGCTACATTTGGACTTGTCTGTAATATTTGGATCGGCACCATGATCTAGTAATGTTTGAATTGTTTTAATGTCACCATTCTTGGCTGCGTACATTAAAACAGTTTGCCCAGCATCATTGGCGTTATTAGGGTCAATACCGCGCTTGATTAAAAGATCTACAGTCTCATGAAATCCTGATATAGCTGCCAATCCATATGCACTCCATCCATCGCTGTCTCTTATTTTAGGGTCTGCCCCATTGTCTAATAATAATTGAACTGATCGCACATAGTTTTTTTTAGCTGCAAACATTAATGCAGTCCAACCATTATTTTCTGTTGCATTCACTGCCGCACCTTTTTTAAT
>RFPQ01000284.1 GCA_009926035.1 Betaproteobacteria bacterium | reverse complement strand
GTAAATGTTTTGGAAGCGACAATAAAAAGGGTTGTTTCAGGATTGCATTTCTCTAAAGCTTGTGAAAGATCTGCCCCATCCACGTTAGAAACGAAATAGGGTGTGATGGTCTTTGAGCCATAAGCTCTTAATGCTTGACAAACCATAGCAGGACCAAGATCAGATCCACCTATGCCTATGTTAATCACGCTTGTGATTGCTTTACCGGTGAAACCTTTCCATTGACCTGATCTTACCTCTTCACTAAAACTTCGCATTTTTTTAAGTACACTTTTAATCTTAGGCATAACGTCCTCACCATCTGACATGATGGGCGAGTGATTTTGGTTGCGAAGAGCCGTGTGAAGGACTGCACGATGTTCAGTGGTATTTATTTTTTCACCTGCAAACATACGGCTTCGCCAACCCTCAACATCAGCTTCTTTTGCAAGTTTAACTAAGAGATTTATGGTTTCTTTAGTAATACGATGTTTTGAATAATCTAGAAGTAAATCATTAAATTGAATATGAAATTGATTAAAACGATTAGGATTTGATTTAAACATCTCACGAAGTGAGATGGATTCGATATCTTTTTTATGTTGATTTAAAGATTGCCAGATGAGCGATTGATTAATTTGTGACATGTATAACGTTTAATTAAGGGATCGAATAGTGAATAATTTAATTTAGCCTCGCATTATAGCAAAGACATACTTAATTTATATGAAAATTATGTTGTGCAAGAGCCCATGATATATGCTCCTTAACGAGTGGAGAGGCTTCTGGATACCTACTTTTAAGTGCATTCACAATAATTTCAGATGTTTTAGCATTACCCAGTCCTATGGCAATATTTCTCAACCATTGATCGTAGCCAATACGCAGCATTGCGCTACCTTGCATGTATTTTAGGAATTCTGCTTCAGTCCATAAAAAACATTCTATGAGTTCGATATCATCTAAACCATGCCTGACTTTAAAATCATCCTCTTTTGAGATTTGACCAAACTTATTCCAGGGGCAATATAATTGACAGTCATCACAACCATACACACGATTGCCAATTTGTTTGCGATATTCTATGGGTATTGAGGACTTGTGTTCAATGGTGAGATAAGAAATGCATTTTCTTGCATCGAGTTTATAGGGCCCTATAATAGCCTTGGTTGGACATACATCCATACAG
>RFPQ01000283.1 GCA_009926035.1 Betaproteobacteria bacterium | reverse complement strand
ATTTCGTAAACTCCATCACTAAATACATAAAGCTTATTGAAATTATTTAATGGCACAATAGTTTCGTTAAAATTGATATCCCCCATCATACCAATTGCTAATCCTCCAGAAGTTAGAGTTTGAAGTGTTTTATTATTCAAATCACTTCCCATAAATAAAATTGCATGAGGATGGCCAGCACTTGAAAAAATTAATTCATGATTTTTCTTATGATAAACACCGTACCAGATAGTAAAATATTTGTTATTCTGATCTTCCATGGGAAAGGCTTCATTTAAGGCTTTTAAAACAGAGGCTGGGCTCCTAAAATTTGTGTCTGTGAGAGATTGAGAACGAATCGCATTGATAGCAGATATGCATAAGATTGCGGCTCCCACTCCATGACCACAAACATCGACTAAATATATGCCCAAGTGGTCTTCATCAATCCAGTGATATCCAAGAGCATCGCCACCAAGAGACGAGCACGGAATATGTTGCCAAGAAGTGCTCACTTTACCTTCTAATGGTAATGGTAATAAACTCCTAATGTAGGCAGCTGCCTCATTAATTTCTTCTGCAAGTAATCGCTGGCTTTCAATTAATTCTCTTTTTTGGCGATAAAGCTCAATATGCGTTTTTATTCTAGCTATGGCAATGGGTGGGCTTACTGGTTTTGTAATATAATCAACAGCCCCTAGTGAAAGGCCTAATGCTTCATCCTGTGTTTCAGCTTTAGCAGTTAGAAATATAATAGGTATTTGATTAGTTTTTTCGTCTGCCTTAAGTCGCTTACAAACTTCGTAACCATCCATTTCTGGCATCATGATATCTAATAAAATAAGATCTGGCAGGGGATCCGTAAAAGCAATTTTTAAAGCTTTTTCGCCGCTTGTTGCTGCTTTTACTTTGTAGTCATCCTGGAGAAGTCCACTCATTAATTGAAGATTAGCCGGTGTATCATCTACCACTAATATAGTTGGTTTTGTAATCATTATTTAACTAGCTTTTCATTTGCTAAATTTAATGCTGATTCGAAATCAAAATTTTGTAATGCCTCAGAAATTTTACTAAACATTTCTTTACCAAAATATTGGATAAAAACATCTTGTGACCTTTCAAGCAAATCATTTGCTTCAGTATCGTCGTTTGCTAATAATTCTGATAATTTATTAATTAATAGTTTAATT
>RFPQ01000282.1 GCA_009926035.1 Betaproteobacteria bacterium | reverse complement strand
TTAACATCGACAAAATCACCTGGCTTTAAAAGCTTGCCATCTCTTAAAAAAACTTTGCCATCAATATCAGGTGCATCTGCCATGGATCTCGCAATCGCAAAGTCGTCTTGATGATCGTCTACTAAAACAGTAAGTGTTTGCCCGACTTTATTTGCAAGTTTTTTATGGCTAATACGTGCTTGTGTTTCCATAAATCTTTGTAATCTCTCTTCTTTCATTTCTTCCGGAACTTTACCTTCTAAAAGATTAGCACTCGCGCCATCCACAGGCGAATATTTGAAACAACCTACTCGATCTAATTGGGCATTTTCTAAAAAATCTAAAAGTGCTTCAAATTCAGCTTCCGTCTCTCCTGGAAAACCTACAATAAAAGTACTGCGTATCGTAATATCCGGACAGATTTCTCTCCATTTTTTAATACGCAAAAGATTATTTTCAGAACTTGCCGGTCGTTTCATGAGTTTTAAAATACGCGGACTTGCATGCTGAAAAGGCACATCAAGGTAAGGCAAGATTAACCCTTCAGACATCAAAGGAATGATGTCATCGACATGAGGATAAGGATAGACATAATGCATTCTGATCCATACACCTAATGAACCCAAGGCCTCTGCTAAATCATAAAGTTTAGTTTTAATTGGACGTCCATGCCAAAAGCCACTTCGATATTTCACATCCACGCCATATGCACTTGTATCCTGTGAAATCACTAAAATTTCAGATACACCGCTATTCACCAAAGTTTCAGCCTCACGCATCACGTCATCAATCGAACGACTGACGAGATCTCCTCGCATGGAAGGAATAATACAAAATGAACATCGATGATTACAGCCTTCTGAAATTTTTAAGTAGGCATAATGTTTGGGCGTTAGACGCACACCTTGTGGAGGCACCAAATCACTAAACGGGTCGTGTGGTTTTTCTAAGTGCATATGAACAGCCGTCATGACTTCGTTTAATGCATGAGGTCCTGTGATCGCGAGTAAGTTTGGATATTCCTCTTCAATAATTTCTTTTTTAGCACCTAAACAACCCGTCACAATCACTTTGCCATTTTTTCTAACCGCTTCGCCTATAGCATCCATGGATTCTTTTACGGCTGAATCAATAAAGCCACAAGTATTGACGACAACTAAATCGGCATCTTGGTAAGACTTTGAAATGTCATAACCTTC
>RFPQ01000281.1 GCA_009926035.1 Betaproteobacteria bacterium | reverse complement strand
AGAAGGTGAAGTGACGGTAACGCCTGATGGAGGAGAGCCTGTAAATTTTGGCAAAGGTGATCTTGTTACTTTTAAGGAAGGACTCTCCTGCACGTGGCATGTTAAAAAAGCATTGAAGAAACATTATCATTTTGGTTAATAGCAACATTTAAATTTTAAGGAATTATCATGGCGTACTTTGAAGACAATTCTCAAACCATAGGCAATACACCACTTGTCAAATTAAATCGTGTCACAGATGGTGCCAAAGCAACTGTACTTGCAAAAATTGAAGGTAGAAATCCAGCCTACTCTGTAAAGTGTCGCATTGGTGTTGCCATGATTAATGACGCCATTGAAAAAAATTTACTTGGACCTGGAAAAGAAATTGTTGAACCTACAAGTGGTAATACAGGTATCGCACTTGCCTTTGTCGCTGCCGCTAAAGGCATACCTATTACACTCACCATGCCAGAAACCATGAGCATGGAACGTAGAAAACTTTTAACTGCACTAGGAGCTAAAATTGTTTTAACAGAAGGTCCAAAGGGCATGAATGGTGCTGTTGCGAAAGCGAATGAAATTGCAGCAACTGATACTAAATATGTTTTGCTTCAGCAATTTAATAATCCATCTAATCCTGCGATTCACGAAAAAACGACAGGGCCAGAAATATGGAATGATACTAACGGTAATATTGATGTATTCGTCTCAGGTGTTGGAACTGGCGGCACGATTACAGGTGTGACTCGCTATCTCAAGCATACCAAGCAAAAAAATATTGAATCAGTCGCGGTCGAACCCTCTTTAAGTCCGGTCATCACACAAAAATTAAATGGTGAGGAAATCAAGCCTTCACCTCATAAAATTCAAGGGATCGGTGCGGGATTTATTCCTGGCAATTTAGATTTATCTCTTGTTGATAAGGTAGAGCAAATTAGTAACGAAGAAGCTATCGCTTTCGCAAGACGATTAGCACGCGAAGAAGGTATTT
This sequence comes from Betaproteobacteria bacterium, assembly GCA_009926035.1. Classification (GTDB taxonomy): domain Bacteria; phylum Pseudomonadota; class Gammaproteobacteria; order Burkholderiales; family Methylophilaceae; genus Methylopumilus. The sequence goes on along the minus strand of RFPQ01000281.1, from coordinate 206 downwards.
TGGCAGGTATCTCTTGTGGTGCGGCAGCTGCAGTCGCTGTGAGACTTGCCAAACTTCCTCAATATGAAAATAAAACAATTGTTGTGATTCTGCCTGACACTGCTGAGCGTTATTTAAGTTCTGCACTCTTTGAAGGTATGTTTGACGAAAAAGGTTTGGCGATTAGCTGATATCAAAGGTACTTTGGAGTGTTGGAATAATGACAT
>RFPQ01000029.1 GCA_009926035.1 Betaproteobacteria bacterium | reverse complement strand
AAGTTTTATTCAAAAAATTTTTTCAGTGAGAAAGATAACTTCGATACATGGGCAGAGAGAAAAAAGTTGATTCAGTCTCAAAAAGCTAAGGTTTCTATCGAGCTATCCGAAATTTCATTCTTTGATTACCCAAATACAGAAAATGAAATAGTTTTAGTAGATTTTATACAAGATTATAAAAGTCCTACAATTATGAATAAAATGAATAAAAGACAGTATTGGATCAATGAAAATAATGAATGGAGAATAATGTATGAAGGCGGCGCTTAATTTAATTAAGTTATTTTTTATTTTTTTCTTCTTTTTACCTCTATCTTATGCGGCTAATCCAATTGTTGAATTTGAAACCAATCAGGGTAACTTTAAAATTGAACTTTACCCTGATAAGGCGCCAAAAACAGTCAGTAATTTTTTATACTATGTCGATAACGGTTTTTATAAAGAAACTGTGTTTCATAGAGTCATTAGTAACTTTATGATTCAAGGTGGTGGATTTACAAGAGACATGTCAGAAAAAAAAACCCAGCCTCCGATTGCTAATGAATCAAATAATGGATTGGTAAATAGCGCGGGAACTGTTGCAATGGCGAGAACAAATGACCCCAACTCTGCAACGGCTCAATTTTTTATTAATCTTATCGATAATAATTTTTTAAACTACACGGGCCCTGAACCCAGCGCTATAGGTTATTGTGTTTTTGGAAAAATCATCGAAGGTATGAATATAGTTTATAAAATTGGCCAATTACCTACAGCTAACTCAAGAGGCTTTTCGGATGTACCTATTAGGCCTGTCATAATCATTAATGCAAAACATATCAATTAATATTTTAATAAAGGAATCTAAGTGATTACACTCTCAACCAGTTTAGGTAATATTGTTTTAGAACTTGATGCTGACAAAGCTCCCATTACTGTCGAAAACTTCTTAAGTTACGCGAAAAGTGGTTATTACAATGGCACAATTTTCCATAGAGTAATTGATGGCTTCATGATTCAAGGAGGTGGGTTTGACGCCTCAATGAAACAAAAATCCACTGAAAATCCCATAAAAAATGAAGCTAATAATGGTCTTAAGAATAATAAATATACTATTGCCATGGCAAGAACTTCCATTCCTGATTCAGCCACAAGTCAATTCTTCATTAATGTAAATAATAATGATTTCTTAAATTACCCAGGACAAGACGGTTGGGGATATTGTGTTTTTGGGAAAGTTACCGAAGGGACTGATGTTGTAGATAAAATTCAAAAAGTTGCAACAGGCAACTCAGCCGGCCATCAAGATGTCCCTCGTGAAGCTGTGACAATTCTCAATGTTACTATTGATTAATATTGTCTAATCAAACCATATTTTTATCAGATATTCACTTGTGCGAAAGCCGCCCAAGAATCATTGATGCTTTTGTGAGCTTTTTAAGTAAGCTTACCAATGAAGTCGATGCGCTTTACATACTTGGTGATCTTTTTGAGTATTGGATAGGCGATGATTCAAGGCAACACGAAAATGTAATTAAAGCTCTCAAAAAAGTAACAAATCAACATATTCAAGTTTTTTTAATGCATGGCAACAGAGATTTTCTCATAGGGTCAGCCTTCGAAAAAAAGACAGGTGCTGTTTTATTAAATGATCCGATACTTGTCGAAATTTACGGAAAGAAAGTACTCCTATGTCATGGAGATACGCTCTGCACAGATGATATTGAATATCAATCCTTTAGAGATAAAATTAGAAGTGAATCATGGAAAAATGAATTTCTAAAAAAATCTCTTGCTGAACGAGTCTCTATTGCAAATGAATTTAGAAAAGAAAGCGAATTAAATAAAAAAAAGAAATCTGTAAAAATAATGGATGTAAATCTTGATGAAGTAAATCGAACTCTCATCCAATTTAACTATCCGGATTTTTTAATTCATGGGCACACACATAGACCAAATCAGCATTCAATTAATCTTGACGGCCATCAAATACAACGTATTGTTTTAGGTGATTGGTATGAACAGGGAAGTTATTTGATTCTGAGTGCTCATGGCATCGAGACATGCAGAGTTTAATTTTTAGAAAACTCTAAGGGTCTTTTTTTTTCTGCTATTTTATCCAATACACCGTTAATATATTTATAGCCTTCGATTCCACCAAAGGTTTTAGCTAACTCAACACCTTCATTAATGGCTACTTTATATGGAATAGTCGTGTCATAAATAAGTTCATAAATTGAAATACATAAGATTGAATGCTCTATAGGGCTTAGTTTTTCAATAGGTCGATCAATGAAGTTTGAAATTTCACTATTTAATTGATCCATATTACTCATGACCCCATCAAAAAGATTCTGATAAAAGACTTCGTCGGCCTTTAGGTAGTCTGGGTCATCTTTAATATCTTTTTTAATTTGATTAATGTCAAACTGATTTAAGATGCCACGATAAATACTCTTCATCACAAGCTCTCTAGATTTACGCCTATTATTTACTAGCTTTTTTTTCTTTTTAATCGGCTGTGTTTCTAACATTAGACTGACTTTAATAAATGAATCATTTGTATAGCAACTTGGGCAGCCTCAGCACCTTTAACCGAAGTCCGCTCCATAGCTTGCTCATCATTCTCGGTAGTTAGTATTGCATTAACAATTGGCATACTAAATTCCAATTGAACATCCATAATTGATTTTGCTGAGTGATTTGCTACCACTTCAAAATGAAAAGTTTCTCCTCTTATTACAGCACCCAATGCAATTAGCGCATCAAATTTTTTTGATTGCGCCATCTTTTTAAGAGCTAAAGGACTTTCTAAGGCGCCAGGGACTTTTGCTAATACGATGCGATCATCTTTTACACCAAGCTGAAGAAGCTCATGATGACAGGCTTTAAGCAAAGCTTCGCCAACATGCGAGTTAAATTCTGACATCACAATACCAATGGAAAATAACTCTCCATTTGTTTTTTTTACAATCTCTCTCAATTCACAAAGTCCTTCTAAATTACTTTTTAAACAAAATGTAATTTTAACTTATATGAGAGCCATCTTTAGTTTTTATATTAATTAATGGAATAATATCCAAGCCTTTTGTATGGTGCTCCAAATCCCATAAGAGATAGGTATACCAACGGCTGACCAGGCAAGCAAAGTGATCAAAGGTGTTTTTTCAGCTTTTCCAATCACCTCTTTTGCTGAAATGAATTTCTCATGTGCTAATTTTTTTTCAATTAATAACTCTTTATCAGTCATAAAGAATTTTTTGTCTACAGGTCTCACCATAAGATTCGCAATAAATCCAACAGCAAGCATCATTGCCAATATATAAAAGATAGGTGCATATATTTCTGAAAAAGGAACTTGTGCTTCAACTCTCATATCATGCATATAATTAACAATTACTGGGCCTAAGATGCCAGCTGTTGACCAAGCCGTTAAGATTCTTCCATGGATTGCACCTACAAATTGAGTGCCAAACATATCGGCTAAATAAGCTGGTATCGTTGCAAATCCTCCCCCATACATGGAGGCAATAATACAAAAACATGCGGCAAAGAGACCTAAAGATTTTGATCCTGCCATATAAGAAGCAGTGACATACATCAAAATACCAAGGGTAAAAAATGCGATATAAGTCAGTTTTCTTCCTAACTTGTCTGAAATGCTAGCCCAGAAAAAACGGCCAAAAATATTAAATAAAGAAATTAATCCCACAAATCCAGCACCTACAGCTGCTGCAAGCGCTAATAAAGATTCATCTTTTTTAAGATCTGCAAAGCCCAGATCTGTATGGCCAATTAAAGCGCCTCCAAATGTCTCTTGAAGCATTGGCGCTGCCGCCCCAATAATACCAATGCCTGCTGATACATTCATACAAAGCACTATCCATAAAAACCAAAACTGTGGCGTTTTATGTGCCTTATTTAAATGCACATGATTAACCGAAATCATATTGTTAATTTTGCTCTTTGGTGGATTCCATCCTGCTGGCTTCCATCCTGATGGCGGTACGCGATAACCTAAAGAACCTGAAATCATAAAAAAGCTATAAATAATAGCTAAAACAACAAATGTTTGCCAAATTCCAGGCTGAGTAATGCCGTTAATTTCTGTAGAGAATTTTGTCATCAACATAGTGGCAAGCGGAGACCCAATCATAGCGCCTCCCCCAAAACCCATGATCGCCATGCCCGTTGCCATACCTCTTTTATCTGGGAACCATTTAATGAGCGTTGAGACAGGGGAAATATATCCTAAGCCTAAACCTATACCTCCAATCACGCCGCTTCCAAGCCACATCATCCAAAGTTGATGTGTGTAAATACCAAATGCAGAAAGTAATAACCCGCCACACCAGCATAAAGTAGATACAAGGCCCGCTTTCCTAGGACCGGCTCTCTCTAACCAGCTTCCCCAGAAAGCTGCGGAACACCCTAAAAGAACAAAAAATAAGGTATACATCCATCCTAAATCAAATTGAGTCCAGTTACAGTCGGTAGCAGTTAAAGCTCGAAGTGTTCCATAAAGCTTATCTGCAAAAGTTGCTGCTCCAGCGGCGCATGAAGCCAAAGGTTTTCCATCGCCGCCTGTCAATACATTTCCCAGAGGCTTCCAAAAAACACTGAATCCATAGGCCATACCAATTGAAAGGTGAATGGCTAATGCAGCAGGTGGAACCAACCAACGATTATAGGAAGCGTTAGCGGTGATATATTCTTTTGAGAAAAAATTGGACATACACATTCTCCGAAAATTAATAGTTCAATCTTAGATTAATCTTAAAAAAATTACCTAATTCTTTATGAATTAGATAATGTCATTAAAATGTCATATTAATGTCATACGATCATAACCAATCTATTAATATTACGAAACTATGAAAGCAAATATATTGATCGTTGAAGATGAAAGTCCTATTCTTGAGCTTTTAGCTCTCAATATTTCTCAAGCTGGCTATAACCCATTAAGAGCAATAAGTGCCGAACATGCAGAAAAACTGATTAGTGAAGCACTTCCCGATATCATTTTGCTCGATTGGATGTTACCCGGCATGTCAGGTATAGACTTTGCAAAAAAATTACGCAGCAATGCTTTAACAAAGGCAATCCCTATTATTATGTTAACGGCTAGAAGTGATGAGCTAGACAAAGTCAAAGGCTTGGAAGTTGGTGCTGACGACTATATTACAAAGCCTTTTAGTCCCCGTGAACTCAATGCTCGAATCAAAGCTGTTCTCAGAAGAAAAGCTCCCGAGCTTACTGAAGATCTATTAAAAATTAATGGTTTAGAATTGGATCCGGTATCCCACCGGGTGACTGGAAATAATAAACCATTGGAAATGGGTCCAACAGAATTTAGACTCCTCCATTTTTTTATGAGCAACCCTGAGAGAGTTTATTCAAGAAGTCAGCTACTAGATAAAGTTTGGGGAAGTCAAATTTTCATTGAGGATCGAACAGTAGATGTTCATATTAGAAGACTAAGAAATATTCTTGCTCAATCTCAGCATGAAAATTTAATCCAAACCGTCCGTGGCTCAGGCTATAGACTCTCTACAAAATAGAATTTACCTAGATCACATTCAAGTATTACTCGCTATAATACTCGTACGTTTTTAACGAGAAAAAACATTGCAAGATATCCGTTGGAATACTTTTTGGGTTTTATTATTTGTATCTTTTTTATCTCTTATACTCTGGGGGTTTAAAAGCTTAGAAGTTGCTTTATGTTTTTTCATCTCATGCATCTTTGTTTATTTACTTTCTCATGTTTATTGGATTTATCGTCTAAACAGATGGCTTAAAAGTCCAAATTTATCAACTATTCCTAATGGATCAGGCATATGGGAGGAGATTTTTGCGACACTCTATCGAGAATACAGAAAACAAAAAAGGAGTAAATCTGAGCTAACGACGACGCTAGGTAGATTTATGACAGCTGCAGAAGCCATACCTGACGGCATTATTGCATTAAATCAAAATAATGAAATTGAATGGTGCAACAAACCTTCAGAAAAAATGCTTGGTATTCATCTAGCCAAAGATATCAATCAACCTATTAATTACTTATTACGTGAAACGAGTTTTACTGAATACCTCAATGACAACAAATACGAGGGTACGCTTAAATTAATTTCTTGGCGAAATACAGGCAGATCATTCGAAATACTTCTAGTTCCCTTTGGTGTTAGTCAAAAACTTCTTATCTGTCGAGACATTACACAAATTGAAAAAAATGATTCTATTAAACGTGATTTTATTGCAAACGTTTCACATGAATTAAAAACACCATTGACTGTCATTGTTGGATTTTTAGAAACACTTTCTGATATGAAAAATGAATTTAATACAAAAACGCGCCTCTATCTGCAAATGATGCTTGAGCAGTCAGATCGAATGAAAAAATTAGTAGAAGATCTACTTCAACTTTCATCCATAGAATCTAACGCAGCGCCTGCAGAAAAAAAAGAAATAGACATGGCTGAGCTATTCAAAAAGCTAAAAAAGGATTCTGATTTGGTATCTGGAAAATTACATAAAATTAAAATGTCTATCAATAAAAATATTACTTTATTAGGTTATGAAAAAGAAATTTATGGCGCCTTTCTTAACCTTGTTAGCAATGCAATACGCTATACCAAAGAGGGCGGTAGTATTCTTGTAATATGGGATATTAAAGATCAAAAACCTTTTTTTGAAGTGCAAGACTCAGGTATAGGTATTGATGAAAAATTAATTCCAAGGCTTACAGAGCGCTTCTTCAGAATAGATGCTGATCGAAGTAGAAATTCGGGTGGCACTGGATTAGGATTGTCTATTGTTAAGCATGTCTGTATTCGACATCAAGCTCAAATAGAAATTACTAGTCAAATAGGCAAAGGTAGTCAATTTAAAATAACTTTCCCTCAAGAGAGATTATCTCTAAAAAAATAAATGAAAAAGAATAAACTTTATTGCATATTTTTTTATCTCTTATTATCGATTTGCTTTTTGATTCAAAATTCAAATGCCAAAGAAATAGTGGAACCAGATAGACAATCTGCAAACCAACTTGGAAAAACTGATTTTGATCGCATGGCTGATCATGAAATTAGAGAGAATATCCAAAGCTTAAGAATGCTTATGATTAAGCTCTATAAAAGAAATCCTTCGGAGTTAAAGAAAAGCACCTCAGATAATGCAGAAAAAATGGTCAACTGGGTATTTAATGGCAATCACAACTGGAATTTTGAAACTCTAAATAATGCTCAAGGTACTGATGCGATCTACCTCACGTTTAACGAAGATTACAAAGGTGATCGTGTGCTCCCTTTTATTGTGGGTATTTACACAATGCTTATAAAAGCTCATGGAGGAAAAAAAGAATTCTATTTATTTGACTCAGTTGATCCTCAGCTTTTATACAATGCATCTCGCAACATTGAAACGGCTGCTTGGAAATTATCTAATACTAAAAATAGCTCTGGCAAACCTTTTCTACTTGCAAATGAATTAACCGAAAAAGAAAATAACTTATCTTTTGAACGAGAGTTTGGAAAAATTATTGGTAGAACAGATTTTCTTGCTTTTACGCTCTCAGAAAAAATGGAGCGAAGCATTACAAGAATTATTCAAAATGTAGCTACCGGTCTATTAATTCCGATTTAGAAGCTATAAAAGTATTTTTTCAATCCCACCTTTGGTTGAGCTCTCTACGTAGTTTTGCATCCAATTAGCGCCTAATAAGTTCTTCGCCAATTCAACTACTATGTAATCAGCTGTTGTATTTGTATCTTCGCCATAACGAGCCAATCCCTGTAAGCAAGAGGGGCAAGAAGTAAGAATCTTGACTTTCCCTAATGATCCTGGTTGATCAATGCCCATTTTCTGAATACCTTTTTCGATTTCTTCTTGTTTTCTCTTTTTTACTTGCGTTGCAATATCTGGCCTACCGACAGCAAAGGTTCCGGATTCCCCACAGCAGCGATCATTTAAAGGTACACTTGTATTCATCAATACATTAGTAACTTTAGTAGGTGCATATGTTTTCATCGGGCTATGACAAGGATCATGGTACATATATCTTGTACCTGATACACCTTCCATTTTTACACCTTTTTCCATGAGATATTCATGGATATCTAATAATCTGCAACCAGGAAATATTTTTTCAAATTCATATTTTTGTAATTGGTCCATGCAAGTACCGCAAGACACAATGACTGTTTTAATATCTAAATAGTTAAGTGTGTTTGCTACTCTATGAAACTGAACGCGATTATCTGAAGTTATTTTTTGGCCTTTATCATGATTGCCAGATGATGTTTGTGGGTAGCCGCAGCATAAATAACCTGG
>RFPQ01000280.1 GCA_009926035.1 Betaproteobacteria bacterium | reverse complement strand
TAATTCAGCAAAAAAATCAAGTCCTACGTAATCAAATATTTTAAAAAATACAATGTCCGTTTTGTCCGTTTCCCCTAGGCGATTTTTTGCAATTTTTTATTTATGATCTGCAATTGCAAAATAAAAATTGAGCAGTTTATACTCTTACTCAGGAGTTGCGTATTAGTTACGCTATTGCGTATTCGTTACGCTATTGCTAAAACATCTTTTACAACTTTTAGCAAACGATTTTTTTCTGCTGTAATCGCAGGGTCAAAACCAGAAGCAGCAGCAAGCATTGCCTCAGTATTACCACCACGAGCAGAGCGATGCCAATCTAAACGCTCAGTAAGAGCATTGAGTGCGCCCCACGCATTGCCAGCAATCATGCCATTGAACTCACCTGTGTAGATGTCATTGATAACATCAATCTTGTTAGTCCATTTTGTGATAGCAATTTTCTTGCCATCTTCAGGCTTAGGATAAGCAGCAAGAACAATATCATTGAATTGTTGCGCTGTGATTTCCTTAGCAATCATCGCATGAGCCATCTTATCAAATTCGTCCATGTAAGAATTAGCCATGCCAAGTGCTGTACGAGCAATTTGAACTTTGCCATTGGCTGTCTGTGTGTGACGAATTTTGAAAGATTGTTTTACGCCATCTTTTTTCTTGATACGACCAAGAGCAAGATTTAGAGTATTAGCGCATACAACACGAACAGGTGTGATAGACGCTTGAATAGCAATAGAGCCATCGTGTGATGTGTTGATGAGAAGATAAGTTTTGATTTTATCTGCTACACCATTTGGGTCAAGGATAGTTTCACGCTCAAGAGCAAGAGAGCCGAATACAACACGACCTCCACGAATTGAACCTGCGGTTTCCCAACGACCTCCGCCATCAAGAATATTATCACCGAATGAGAATAAATCTTCATTCTGTAAAACATGGTAACGCTCACCGACAACACCAAGAACATCTGTCTGTGATTTATCCGTAGGATTAGTACGAACAACATATTGATAATTCTTATCTGATGATAAGTGAGATGGAATATTTACATCTTCTAATCTAACATTCCAATTATTTAGATTAGCAGCAGCAAGCATTTCAGCCGTATTTTTTTCTTCTGAGAAAACTGTGCCTAAGCCATGCCAAGCAGGTTCTCTGAAAGAAGCAAAAGAAGCAACACCATTTTGTGTTTCTAATTCATGAGC
>RFPQ01000279.1 GCA_009926035.1 Betaproteobacteria bacterium | reverse complement strand
ATATGACTAAATCTATTCTTTAATAAAGGTAAAATTTTTGATCTTATGAAATTTCGATCAAAGTCGGTATTTTGATTACTTTCATCCTCTATCCACTTTAATTTGTGCTTTTTAGCGTAACTTTCAATCTCGATTCTTGAGGTATTAAGGAGTGGCCTCCATAGCTTCCGAGTGTCATCAAAATGACCCATAGATGACAAACCTTTCACCCCTGCCCCACGAATAAGTTGGAGTAAAAATGTCTCAGCTTGGTCATCTTCGTGATGGGCTAAAACGACTAAATCAGTTTGTGATTGGAGGAGTTTTTCATAGCGAAGTCGTCTTGCTTCCCCCTCAATACCGAGAGATTTTTTTTTCGGTAATTGAATATAGTGCACATCCAATTTGACTGATAATTTTGCACATAATTTCTCACAAAACTTAACCCACTTATCGGCATGTTTACTTAAACCATGATGGACATGAGATGCTTTTAAAGTGAAATTTTGTGTCTTTTGAAGTTGATGCAAGAGGTGTAAAAGTACGACTGAGTCCACTCCACCGCTGAGGGCAACCGTAATTGAACTAATCTTTTTATGAGTTTGGGATAAGGATACAAAACCCTTGGTCACTTCATTGAGGAGCAATGGCTGTTTAGTTTTTTTAAGAATAGGGACTTTAACTTTTTTACTTAGCGGTTTCTTTAAACTTGCCATAGCTAAGTAAACGCTCATGTCTAGCATCGAGGAGTTGCTTGAGTGATTTCTTTTGAAGTTTGGTTAAGTGTTCTTTTAAAGATTTGCGAACGGTTTCCATAAGCTCATTAGGGTTACGATGTGCTCCACCTAAAGGCTCAGGGAGAATGGTATCAATAAGGCCTAATTCTTTTAAGCGGGTGGCTGTAATACCTAGAGTCTCGGCGGCAACTGACGCCTTGTCCGCACTCTTCCATAAAATGGAAGCGCAGCCTTCTGGAGAAATCACGGAATATGTTGCAAATTGAAGCATGATGAGTTGATCGACAACACCTAACGCTAAAGCACCACCTGAACCGCCTTCACCAATGACAATACCGACAATAGGCACTTTGAGTTCTGCCATGACATATAAGTTACGCGCAATCGCTTCAGATTGACCGCGCTCTTCCGCGTTAATGCCTGGATATGCCCCTGGGGTATCAATGAGGGTCACAATAGGCACATTGAATTTTTCAGCGAGTCG
>RFPQ01000278.1 GCA_009926035.1 Betaproteobacteria bacterium | reverse complement strand
AGTTTTACATTTAAATTTTTAAAGACGGGATCCTATTTAGATTTAATCAAATCAATCAAAGTACGAAATATTATTCCTATGCTTCATGTGTTTGTATCCAACCTAAATCTTCTTAGTTATTTAATCAAACAATCAAGCAATTCATATAAAAACAAAATGAATACGCTAAGAGAATTCTATCCGCTAGCTAATGAAAAAGATTGGAAATTAGAATCTGCTGGCAAGAGAGTTCAGATTATTAAGCCTTATAAAAAAATAGCTGGAAAACTAGAGTTTGGTACGGAAATTGTTTGGTCAGATGACAGTTCTCTTGCTGCTTTATTGGGAGCGTCTCCCGGAGCTTCGACCTCAGTTTATTCGATGCTCAATGTGATAGAAAGAAGTCTAAAACGAAGAATTAACCCCAAGGTCTGGAAGAATAAAATTGAAAAAATAGCACCATCGTACAATCAAGATTTAACTAAAACGCCATCGTTATTTACGAAAACCCGACTATCTGCTTATAAAACGCTTGGATTTAAGATTTAAAGCGTTGCCGTCTAATTTCTGACAATACAATACCACTAGCAACACTCACATTTAAACTTTCAACAGCGCCTAACATTGGTATCTTAATTAAGAAATCACATACTTCACGGGTTAATCTTCTGAGACCACTTCCCTCAGAACCTAACACCACAGCAATAGGCCCTTTAAAATTTGCTTCATAAAGAGATTCTGCACCGTCTTCTGCTGTTCCTACAACGAGAACACCTTCGTCTTTGAGTTGACGAATCGTCCTTGCTAAATTCGTAACGACAATAAAAGGCACCGATTCCGCCGCTCCTGAAGCGACCTTTCTGACAGTAGCATTCAGTCCTACTGCTCTATCTTTGGGTACAATTACAGCATGAACTCCCATACCATCTGCAACACGCAAACAAGCACCCAAATTATGTGGATCTTCTACGCCATCTAATATAAGAAAGAATGCTGGTTCTTTTAGATCGCTTTCTAAAATATCCTCTACCGTTTTATAGGGAATTACTAAAGGAATGATTTTTGCAACTACGCCCTGATGTTTAGATTGCGAAGCTATACCATCTAATCTTGCGCGATCGACCATTAAGATACGAATATTATTTTCTTTAGCTAGCTCAATAATTTCTTTAGCTCTAGGGTCATTTCGATCACTATCCAAATAAATTTCTTGAATACTTCT
>RFPQ01000277.1 GCA_009926035.1 Betaproteobacteria bacterium | reverse complement strand
AGAAGCACACGAAGCCATTCGACCCACAGATATCAGTCGAACACCTCAAAGTCTTATTAGTAAACTATCTCCTGAGCAATTTAAGTTATATGAAATGATATGGAAGCGTTCTTTGGCAAGCCAAATGACGCCTGCAAAATTTGATGCTGTAAGTGTAGACCTTGCGATTGGATCTGAAGCAAATTTATTTAGAGCTACTGGTCAAACACTTATATTTCCTGGATTTATCGCTATTTATTCTGAGAGCTTAGATGATACTTCAAATGATGATGAAGACTCTCTTAAATTACCTCCACTTGAAACTGGTGAAATTCTAACAGTCGATAAAATCTATGGTGATCAACATTTTACCGAACCACCACCAAGATACTCCGAAGCGAGCTTAGTTAAATCCTTAGAAGAATACGGTATCGGAAGACCTTCTACTTATGCGAGCATTATTTCAACTCTCCAAGATCGCGAATATGTCATTCTCGATAAAAAAAGATTCATGCCTACTGATGTAGGTCGTGTTGTTAATAAATTCCTCACTGAACATTTTACTCGTTATGTTGATTATGATTTTACTGCTGGTCTTGAAAGCTCTTTGGATGAAATTGCAGAAAATAATAAGGAGTGGGTGCCACTTCTTAAAAACTTTTGGGATGATTTTAATAAAACAATTAATGAAAAATCAAATATAGATCGTGCTGAAATTACACAAGAGGCAATTCATGAAGACTGTCCTAAATGTGGCAAGCCTTTGTTCTCCAGATTAGGTAGAAGAGGAAAATTTATTGGATGCTCTGGTTATCCTGATTGTGACTACACTAGAAACGTTAATGGTGAGTCTAGTACTCAAAACGAACCTATCCTTGTTTGCAAAGATCCTGAAACTGGAAAAGATGTTCTATTGTTGGTTGGACCCTATGGACCTTATCTTCAAGTTGGCATTCAAGAAGAAGATAGCAAAAAGAAACCTAAGCGCGTTAGTGTGCCTAAAGAAATATCATTAAGCGACCTCAATGAAAATATAGCATTAAATCTTTTATCACTACCTAAAGAGCTAGGTCTTCATCCAGATACAGGGAAAAAAGTAATTGTTAATATTGGACGTTTTGGACCTTATGTAAATTATGATGGTAAATTCAAATCTATTCCAAAATCGGAATCTATTTTTGATGTGACACTGGAACGAGGACTTGAGCTCATTGCGGAAGCTATTGCTAAAAATGC
>RFPQ01000276.1 GCA_009926035.1 Betaproteobacteria bacterium | reverse complement strand
TCATCATCATCATCATCATCATCATCATCATCATCATCATCATCATCATCGTCGTCATAATCGTCGTCATCATCATAATCGTCATTATCGTCGTCGTCATCATATTCATTATCGTCGTCATCATATTCAAATTTGTAGTAATCATCATCCTTGTCCTCTTCTTCTTTTCTATTTGTTGAAGATTTTATCCAATTTGTCCAATAAAATGCTTTTAACATTAATTCTCTTTTTCTATGATTTTTTATTTGACTTATTTGTTTTAATTTTGCGTTTCTGAATTGTTTTTCATAATTTTCAATTGCTTCGGCAAGTCCTTGCACAACTTTGTTTGCTTGAGCTTTAGCTGTTGGATCACTTTTACGTTGGAAATTTCTTTCCAATTCAATAATCTCATCCTCAACTTTTTTAATTCTACCGTCAAAAGCCGCTCTCTTTTTGCGATCTGTCATTCCTATTTTTTGCCATTTACCCATTAGATCATAAAACTTATTTTTTGCTGATCTAAAATCAGTGATTGGAAGAAGTGCCTCAAACTCTAAGATCATGACTTCTCGTTTAGCTAAATTTTCAGCCATTGATCCCTTGCGTTTTTCCATGTCTGCGTTCTTTGCTGAGAAAAAGGTATCCTGTGCGGCCTTGAATCTTGCCCATAATGCGCTATCTGAGGATTTCTTACCGCGGCCTGAAGCTTTCCACTGATCCATAAGCACTTTGTATTTCTTTGCAGTGTTAACCCAATCCTTTGAATTTGCCAGGCTTTCAGCCTCTTTTACTATTACTTCCTTTGAAGAGGCTATCTTTTTATGCTCTGAATCTAGGCTGGCGAAATGCGTCCTTCTTCTCTTATCAAACTTATTTCGAGACGAAGAAAAGCGTTTCCAGAGTGCTGCGTCAACCTTCTTATCTAAACGCGGTGCTTTCTTCCAGTCATCAAGCAATTCTTTTAGTCGAGCTGTTGTGGCTTTCCAAGCAACAGAATCAACTAGGGATTCAGCCTCAACTACTATTTTTTCTTTAATTGCTGTTGCTTCAGCTTTACGTGCCTCGCGCTCTGCTGCCTGAGCAGCCTTTTTGGCTTGGTAAGCACCTTCATGTTCGATGATTAAGGCAGGAATTTTTTCCAAAGAATTTGCAAGATTAACTAGATCGCCTACACCATTTAAATCCTTAATTTGATTTCTAAGCTTATTAACTGCCTCGTGTGCATCACTTGGCACCATGGCACCA
>RFPQ01000275.1 GCA_009926035.1 Betaproteobacteria bacterium | reverse complement strand
TTTGGATGCTTTTCATAGTCTATGTCTTACCGAAGGTATTATTCCAGCGCTTGAAACCAGCCATGCTCTGGCATATGCAGAGAAGCTTGCGAAAACAATGAAGCCTGATCAAGTGATTCTTGTCAATTTATCAGGTCGTGGGGATAAAGATATCAATACTGTAGCTAAAATTTCAAATATCAACTTGTAAAATTTATATGTCGAGAATCACGAATACATTTCAAGCGCTTAAAGAAAAAAATAAAAAAGCTTTAATTCCATATATTACAGCAGGTGACCCACATCCTGATTTAACTGTATCAATGTTGCACGCTTTGGTTGATGCGGGTGCTGATATGATTGAATTGGGTATCCCATTTTCAGACCCGATGGCAGACGGACCTACCATTCAAAGGGCAAGTGAAAGAGCTTTAGCGCATCACGTAGGTTTATCCCACATATTTAAAATGGTAAAAGCTTTTAGAGAAAAAGATAATAAAACACCTATTATCTTGATGGGCTATGCAAACCCTATTGAAGCAATTGGTGCAGAGACTTTTGTGGAGAGGGCGAAAGCTTCTGATGTGGATGGAATTATCACAGTAGATTATCCGCCTGAAGAATGTAAACAATTTACAAAACTTCTTAAAGAGAAGAACATAGATAGTATTTTTTTATTATCACCAACGACAGAATTGGATAGAGTAAAATTAATCATCGAACAAGCTTCTGGATTCTTGTATTACGTCTCACTTAAAGGTGTAACAGGTGCTGCCAATATCGATATTGAACAAGTGAAATCTAAAGTGGGCATTATTCGTGAATTAACAAAACTTCCGATTGGTGTAGGTTTTGGAGTAAGGGATGCGGCAACAGCAAAAGAAGTTGCTAAAATTTCTGATGCCGTTGTAGTAGGTAGTCGCATGGTTCAGGAAATTGAGAATTCAAATAAAGATAATTTAATTCAAAATATTTCAAAGTTAATGAAAGAATTAAGAGAAGCTGTTAATTAATGAGTCGAGTGAATATATGAGCTGGTTAAAAAACGTTATACCCCCCAAAATAAAACGCATCGTTGGTAGCGTATCTAAAAAAAATATTCCTGAGGGTTTGTGGTGTAAATGCCCATCATGCCAGGCGGTTCTTTATCGTACAGATCTTGAGCAAAACATGGAAGTATGTCCAAAGTGCTCTTTTCATAACAGAATTTCAGCCCGCGCGCGCATCGATACCATATTAGATAAAGAAAAAAGAAAAGAAATTGGTGCGCAGATTCAACCACTAGATTCTTTAAA
>RFPQ01000274.1 GCA_009926035.1 Betaproteobacteria bacterium | reverse complement strand
AATGCTCAATATCGAGATGAGATGAAAAGGATGTGCGATATTTTTAGAGGCAGAATTATCGATGTTTCTGACAGTTCTTTTACCATTGAGATAACAGGATCATCTAGTAAATTAGATGCTTATATTGAAAGTATTGATAAAGCGGCTATTTTAGAAACAGTGAGAACTGGTGCGTCAGGTATTGGACGCGGTGATAGAATTTTAAAAGTATAAATTAAAACTGAAAGGTTATTATGAAGGTTTACTACGACAAAGATGCTGATTTAAATTTAATTAAAAAATTGAATGTTGCTATTGTAGGTTATGGCTCACAGGGCCATGCTCACGCAGCCAATCTAAAAGAATCAGGCGTCAACGTCACTGTTGCCCTCAGAAAAGGTGGTGCTTCATGGGATAAAGCCAAAAATGCTGGACATAACGTTTTAGAAATCAATGAAGCCGTTAAAAATGCTGACGTCGTTATGCTTTTAATCCCAGATGAAACAATGCCTCAAATTTTTCATCAAGAGGTCGCGCCATTCTTGAAAAAAAATGCAGTGTTAGCTTTCGCACACGGATTTAATATCCACTATAACCAAATTATTCCAAGGGAAGATCTTGATGTCATTATGATTGCGCCAAAAGGCCCTGGCCATACAGTGCGCTCAGAGTATCTCAAAGGTGGTGGTGTACCTACATTAATTGCGATTTATCAAAATAAATCTGGCAAAGCTAAAGACATCGCGCTGTCATATGCAGCAGCAAATGGAGGCACCAAAGGCGGCGTCATTGAAACAGATTTCCGTGAAGAAACTGAAACTGATTTATTTGGAGAACAAGCTGTTTTATGCGGCGGCGCCGTTGAACTGGTTAAAGCAGGTTTTGAAACATTAACTGAAGCAGGTTACGCGCCAGAAATGGCTTATTTCGAATGTTTACATGAACTTAAACTAATTGTAGATTTAATGTATGAAGGTGGTATTGCTAATATGAACTATTCCATCTCAAACAATGCCGAGTATGGTGAATACGTGACTGGCCCTAGAGTGATTGGTAATGAAGCTAAATTAGCAATGAAAGAGGCTTTAAAAAATATTCAAAATGGTGACTATGCAAAACGCTTCATCCTTGAAGGAAAAACAAACTATCCAGAAATGACAGCAAGAAGAAGATTGAATGCTGAGCATCCTATTGAAAAAGTCGGCTCACAATTAAGATCAATGATGCCTTGGATTGCTAAAAATAAGCTTGTAGATCAAAGCAAAAACTAGCTTCATGGCAAAAAAAACTTACCCTAT
>RFPQ01000273.1 GCA_009926035.1 Betaproteobacteria bacterium | reverse complement strand
AGGCAAAAAACCTTTAAGTTTTATTATAGATAAAATTAGATTTAATTCTGGTGCAACTTAATTATTAATTGAAATGGAGTAATCATGTTACCTAAAATTGAACATCCGATTTATGAGATTGAATTAAAATCCATAAACAAAACTGTGAAATTTAGACCTTTTCTCGTAAAAGAAGAAAAGATTCTATTGATGGCTTTAGAAGCAAATGAAGAAATGGCAATGATAAATGCAATTCGCCAAATTATTCAAAATTGTGTTCTTGAGCCAAGCGACTTTAATATTGACGATTTAGCTGTGTATGATCTTGAGTTATTCTTTATCAAATTGCGCGCATATTCGATGGGTGAGATAATTGAAACCAAGTATACTTGTCAAAACGTAAATGTTGAAACTGAAGAAAAGTGTGGCAATTTGATGGATGTGAGTATTAATTTATTTGATGTCAAATTAAATAATACAAATCCAAACTCAATCATCAAATTTACTGATAAGATTGGCGTGAAGATGAAGTACCCAAACATCAACTCATTACAGCAAATGTCGGAGATTAATTTTTCTGAGAGTGTAAAAAATGTAATCGATTTTATCTAGGAATTTACCGACTTTGTGGAGAATATGTCAAAAACTGACTTTGATAAGTTTGAAGCGTATTTTACTTCACTTCCAAAATTGACACATACAATTGAAAAGGCATGTACACGATGTAACTTTGAGCATAAAATCGTCTTGGAGGGAATCGGCGATTTTTTCGACTAAGTTTTTGTAATGACAATCTGAAGAATTTTTTTAAAACTAACTTTGCGTTGATAAAACATCATAATTTTAATGTGACTGAGTTAGAGAATATGCTGCCTTGGGAAAGGGAGACTTATGTATTACTTGTAATACAGTACCTTAAACAAGAGCAGGAGAGACAACAACTTGAACAATTGGCAAAAAAGAAGAGTAGATAAAAATGCCTAAACAAATGGGTTATTCTAGCCCCCTTGCAAGTTTAATTGGCGCATCACCAGCCAAAAAAGCCACACCTAAAGAAAAGGTAGGTGGGATGCGGGGATACACTGCTGGGCGTTCTGTTTCTGATTTTATCGCCGCGCAATCTGAGAGTCCATTTTTACGTTCAGTGTATGCATATACGAAAACGATGCGTCAACGTAAAGAAATGGAAATGAAAAAGAAAGGTCGACCACAAAAAGAAGAAACCGAAACAGAAGAGAGTGGCGAAGAAAAGACGTCAAAGCGAACAGGTATTCAGGGAATTCAAACTTTGCGCCGACAGTTGAAAACTGT
>RFPQ01000272.1 GCA_009926035.1 Betaproteobacteria bacterium | reverse complement strand
ATCAAATTAACCTTGTCCACTGGGAAAAACTATACGGCCATCGAAATTGCAGATAATGGAAGAGGGGTTGATGACAACGATGCGCCATTCATTTTTAATAAATTTTACCGTTCCGGCGATGAAAACATTCGGGAAAAACCAGGAACTGGGCTGGGTCTTTTTCTTACGAAAGAACTTGTTTCCCTTAACAAGGGTAAAATTAGTTTTCAAAAAAACACCCCTAAAGGGGCTCGTTTTTTAATTAGATTTGAACGATGAGCAAAATTTGTTTAATGATTTTAGACGGATGGGGAATTGGGGATCGATCGAAGGCCGATGCCGTTTTTAATGCCCAAACGCCATTTATAGATTCAATAGTGTCAAAATATCCTTCCTCAACCTTGGTAACACATGGGAAAGATGTGGGGCTTCCTGAAGGGCAAATGGGAAATTCAGAAGTGGGTCATCTAAACATAGGTGCAGGTCGAGTGGTTCATCAAGAATTGTCTAGGATTAATTTGGCAATCTCGGACGGTTCCTTTTTTAAAAACGAAGCTTTAATAAAAGCTTTTAATTATGCAGAAACAAACGGAGTTAAAATTCACCTGCTAGGCTTAGTATCAAATGGAGGTGTTCATAGCTCGATGATTCATTTAAAGGCCTTATTAGAATATTGCCTCAAAAGAAACGCCAAAAACGTATATATACATGGAATTACAGATGGCCGCGATTGCGACCCCCACTCCGCTATCCATGATTTAGAGCAATTGGTGCCGTACTTAAATCAGAACATTCGATTAAGTACTTTAATTGGAAGATTTTATGCCATGGACAGAGACCAACGTTGGGAGCGTATACAAAAAGCCTATCGCCTATATGTTCATGGAGAAGGGTTGGTTCATCGAAAATATACCGAAGCCATTCAAGAACAATATTCCCAACACGTTACGGATGAGTTCTTACCTCCGCTTGTCATTGATTCCAAGGGAATTATTGAAGATGGAGACCTTGTCATTAATTTTAATTTTCGAACGGATAGACCAAGAGAAATTACCGAAGCATTAACTCAAAAACCTATTCCAGATTTTGATATGTTTCCTCGGTCTTTGTACTATGTTACCATGACCAATTATGATCCTTCGTATAAAAACATTCGCGTGCTTTTTGATAAGGAACACCTTAAAAACACGCTGGGAGAGGCCTTAAGTGCGCACCAAAAGAAACAAGTTCGCATTGCAGAAACAGAAAAATACCCACATGTCACCTATTTTTTTAATGGCGGCAGAGAGACCCCCTTTCCTCTTGAGCACAG
>RFPQ01000271.1 GCA_009926035.1 Betaproteobacteria bacterium | reverse complement strand
ATTTTTTTGACTAAAAGAGATTTATTAGAGTCTTCAGTTAATTTATCAGAAGTATATTTCTGTTTAAATTGTATGCGGGCCAGATTTTCATTTTTCATACTCACTTTTATATCTTCAATTTCAACGATAATTTTTCCTTGTGAGGAGATCTTTTGTTTTCTTGTGGCTTGCCATAAAGCTATTGCATCACCATTAGGGGTTTTAAAATCCCCGGCGTACTTACTCAAATAAAGGTCAACATCTTTAGCTGACCAAGCCCTCGCCCAAGTATTTACAAAATCAATAAGCTCTTCATCCTTATTTTTAATTGAAGCTAGTGATGTATTGTTGGTTGCTAAGCCATTTTGTACAACATCGACACCAGTTGGCAATTTAAATAAAAAATCATTGTCTACTAGAGTCACATTGTATTTTGCATTTTTAAAACTAATCGTTGTTGTGTGTTCAAATGCATCAACAATTTTCATCACTGATAATTTATTCTCAGTTAATCCAAGTATGACTTTGTTAAAACCAGCACCCTCTTCTTTAGGAACTGCTTCGACCCATTTAATATTTTGGTTCATTTCATTAGCTACCTGGTCTTCTATATTTCTGAGCGTAAAATATTTTTCAATATTTTTGCCCGCAATAATGAGAAGTGGTGTTGATCCAGCAACTTTAGCTATAGGATTAATAGAAACTTGTCTTAGATCCTGATCGTACATAAAGAGTCGATCGCCATCACTGATAATTTGATTTTGATAAGGCTTTAAATAATCCCACCTAAATTTATTAGGTCTTTTAAATAACATAACGCCTTCTACGTCCTGAAGTTTTAAGCCTTTCTTATCCAAAACAACCTGACTAAATTCAGAAGACATGCTTGAAACGTTATTCACAAAAGTATTTAAATCTAAAATACCGTCTGCAAGAACATTGAATGAGAGAATTAAAAAAGCAAAAAAGATTTTATTCATTTTGATTGGGAGCTAGGATTTCTCTATTACCATTACTTTGCATAGCGGAAACGAGCCCAGCTCTTTCCATATCTTCAATAATTCTTGCAGCACGGTTATAACCAATGCGGAGATGTCTTTGCACTGAAGATATGGATGGTTTTCTCGTTCGCAATACTAACTCTACAGCTTCATCATAAAGTGGGTCTTTCTCTCCTGAAAAATTAGAAGAAGAGTCGCCGTAATCACCGCTCTCTGAAGTTTCGTTAGTTAAAATACCTTCAATATAATTAGGCTCACCATGCGACTTAAGATAACTCACTACTTTATGAACCTCTTGATCAGACACAAAT
>RFPQ01000028.1 GCA_009926035.1 Betaproteobacteria bacterium | reverse complement strand
GCATGGTCCCTTCAAAAAATCAGACTTACCTAAAAAAAAGAATGCGCCTTGGACGATACTTGTACAAAATATTAATCATCATTTTTCTTTTGCCAATTCTTTTTTAAATTTTTTTAAGTTTATTCCATATGCGCGGCTTGATGATTTAATGGTGAGTTACGCCACGAAGAATGGAAGTGTTGGCCCTCATTTTGACTCCTACGATGTATTTTTATTTCAAGCAAGCGGTGAAAGAGAATGGAAGATTAGCGACCAAAAAGAATTTTCTCTAGACAAAAAATCAGCTATTAAGATTATCACCAATTTTAGAAGTAAAAATTCTTGGGTACTCAAACCGGGTGATATGCTCTATTTGCCTCCTAATATAGGGCACTGGGGCATTTCGCAAAGTGATGATTGTCTCACTTATTCGATTGGCTTCAGAGCACCTAGTACATTTGAAATCCAATCTAAATTTTTAGATTTTATTCAAGATAGCTTGAACACGAATAAAAATTATTTGTATAAAGATCCGAATTTAAATCTTCAAAAAGATCCAGCTGAAATTAATGCAAATATGATTAAGAAAATTCAACAGACAGTTAATCAATTGCTTTGGAATAAAAATTTGATCAATACTTTTATTGGTCAATTACTTACTGAGCCAGTTGAAACTGCTATTTTTCAGCGCCCTAAGCCGATTTCACTTGAAATCTTTAAAAAAAATCTCTCAAAAAAGATTCTAGAACTTAACCCAAAAACAAGAATGCTTTTTATAAAAAATAATTTTTATATTAATGGTGAGCTCATCGAAGTTGATAAGAAATATGCTGCATATCTAAGACAACTTGCAAATAACAAAAAAATCTCATTTAAACCCAGTTTAGACAAAAAAGATTTAAATGCTTTGGGTATAACCTTACTCCCTTTGTACCTCTCAGGATTTATTGATTTTATTCAATAATATTTAACTATCCAGCTTGTTTTGTTGTAGAATAATTGTCAGGGAGCTGTTCATAGCCCCGAATTCAACATTAATTTTAAGGATTAAAAATGACACGTTCACTACTTATCGCTTTATTATTAGCTATTGGTTTAACTGCTTGCGGCAAAAAAGAAGAAGCTGCTCCTGCTGCTGATGCAGCTCCAGCTGCTGAAGCTGCTCCAGCTGCTGAAGCTAAATAATAGTTAATTTAACTATTATACGAATATAAAAAAAGCCGGTTTTTAACCGGCTTTTTTTATATAACCTGCCACGACGTTCCGTTGACTTGCGTTGCAATTTTTATCCAATCACGCTCACATCCTATTTTTCCTACAATAGCCTCTTTCACTAGCTCTTCAGTATTATTTTTCTCACTTAAATGCGCTGCGACAAGATGTTTTAATTGTTTAAATTGAATTTTACCCAAAATTTCAGCTGCTGTTTGATTGTCTAAATGACCTAGTTTACCGCTAATTCTTTTCTTTAAGCTGTATGTGTACTCGCTTGATTCAAGCAAATTAAGGTCGTGATTAAATTCTATAATGAGCGCATCTAGTTGCTGAAGCATCTTTTCAATATGAGGTGTTGAGCTTCCCGTGTCTGTCAAAATGCCCAATTTATGATTGCCATCACTTAATGTAAATTGAGTAGGCTCTCTTGCATCATGAGGCACTGGAAAGGGTTGAATGACAAAATCTTCTATTTCAAATGTATTGTGACTATCAATTATATTCAGATCAATTTCATAAGATTTAATCATATGTTTTTTACACATCTTGTAAGTCCCATATGAAAGCCATATAGGAATCTTGAATTTGTTTGCTAGTTTAAAGGCACCTTTGACATGATCTTCATGTTCATGAGTTAAAAGAATGCCTGTGATATTTTCTGGGGATTCATTAAGTCTATCTAACCTAGATACGATATCCTGAATCGCGAAACCACAATCAATCATTAAAAGTGATTGGTTTTGCTTTACTACAAAAGAATTGCCAGCGCTCCCGCTGCCTAAAGATGCGAATTGCATCTTTATTTCAATTGATCATAAAGAAGGGTGATAATTCGATTTGCAGTAGAAGAGTTGTTTCTTTTACCATCTTGGTACTCAATCACAACTTGAGAGCCGCCATTGTCTGCAGAAACAATCTTGATGCGATATTGTTTTTCTGGGTTAGTTTTTTCTTTATCGCTTCCGCCCCAGAATTTAAGCTTCTCAGATAGAGGCTTGTCTTTTTTCTCGTTTGTATCTTTATCCTTCTTGTCTTTTTTATCATCGTCGCTCCAGAACATGAGAGAGTCTAGGATTCCTTTTTTCTTCTTAGGGCTATCGTCAATATCAACATCGGCATATTTTACAAAATAGATTCCATTTGATCTGTCTTTGTCTTCAATCACAAATCCGATAATATCTAAAGCCAATCCTACTCTTCGCCAAGCCCGATCAAAAGGATCTTGAATTTCTAACGAAGAAGTTCCATCCGCCTCTTTCTTAATTTCAGCTCTCTTTTGATTAACTGGTGTCGCAATAATTTCTTTTGCTCGCTTGTCTGCTAAGCCAAGTTTTACCATAAGCCTTCTTAAGAGTTCAGCATCTAATTCATCTGCTCTAGAATCGACTTTTGAATCCTCTTTCGATTTTGAGTCATTTTTATAGCCCATATCAACAACTCCGTATGGCGTTCGAATTTTTTCTTTATTATCATCAGGGGCTGTATCGACACTTCGATGTGTCATATAAATTTCGGTCGTACCATCTTGAAGTCCACGCTCGAGACGAGTTCTAAATTTTTTACGGTTAGCCGTACCAGATGCAAGAGAGTCAAGCCAAGCATCAAATTTATCAAGCGTGCCCTTATTATCATTTGTCATAAGATCGCCTTCTTTAATCCATTCAGTTTCCATGACACCTATTTCTGGATTTTCTTTCTTCACAGCAAAACCCATTTCCAACCAAAAATCTCTGATTGTTGGCCAAATTTTCTCTGCAGGGGCATTTACAACAAGCCATCTTTGAGCTCCCGCTTTAACTATTTTCATACCCTCTGGATTGGGCAAAATATTTGACTGTCCATTGTCTTGTTTCTGTCCATTTTTAAAGTCTGAGTAACTAGTAGAGCCAGGTATTGCGTATGTATCATTTGAAGTTGCTGAGGTTAAATCAGGAGGCACTTCTAGAGGGCGAGATCTTCCAGTCGCCTTGTAATCTGGCGCTGTAACTTTATCTACAATAGGAATATTGTCACACCCACTTAATAAAAAAGGTAAAACATAAAGCCATTTAATTTGTGCTAGTAATTTCATTGAATATGAGCTTCTTTCATAGCAGTTTGAATAATTTTATGATACTCCGCGCTAAGTTCTACTAAAGGCAATCGAATGCCCTCTTTAATAAGACCCATTGTCTTTAGTGCCCATTTTACAGGTATTGGATTGGCTTCTAAAAATAGATTGGTGTGAAGTGAAAACAATTGTTGATTAATCTCGATTGCTTTTTCGTTTTGTTTAGCAATGACGCAAGCATACATTTCATGCATTAATTTAGGCGCAACATTTGCCGTTACAGAAATCACACCTTTACCTCCGAGCAACATAAGTGATAAAGCAGTCGCATCATCACCGCTTAAAACTGAAAAATGAGGTGGCAATCTTTTGATAAGATCGATTCCTCGAGTCAAGTCTCCTGTCGCATCTTTGATGCCTACAATATTAGTAATTTCGCTTAACCTTAATACGGTCTCATTCTTTAAGTCACAGCCTGTTCTAGAAGGAACATTGTAAAGAATTTGATCAATTGCAACTTCATTTGCAACTTTACTAAAATGCTGAAAAAGTCCTGTCTGATTGGGTTTGTTGTAATAAGGCGTCACTAATAAACAAGCATCTGCACCAAGTCGTTTTGCTTCTTTTGTAAGATCGATAGCCTCTTGCGTAGAGTTAGCCCCTGTGCCAGCTATTACTGGTATTCTTTTATTGACGTGTTTAACAGTTGTTTCAATAAGCTGACAATGCTCTTCGCAATTGACCGTAGGTGATTCACCGGTTGTTCCCACAATGACAATGCCGTCTGTGCCCTCATTAATATGAAAATCAATTAATCCATGCAGCGCTTGGATATCAAGACTTCCATCTGGAAACATTGGAGTAACAATTGCAACAATACTGCCTTGAGGTGACATGAGATTGGCTATTAATTTAGTAAAGCCGCTATTTTAACTTAAATAGCTAAACACCAAAAAAATTGATCATTTGTTATATATATAATAGTTATATTGCTATAAAACTTTATTCTTTGAAGTAATATAGAATTATTGATATATTTTAACTACAAAAAAAGATCTTGAACTTTCAAAAGCCTCAATTGACAGAGGGTTGAGCTATAAGTATTTTCATCAATTTTAAACGTATAATTTAACTTTATGACCCAACACTATTTCTTAATTATCATCAGCACGGTATTGGTCAACAATATCGTTTTAGTGAAAATTTTAGGGCTATGCCCTTTCATGGGCGTATCTAAAAAGCTAGAAACATCGATCAGCATGTCTGCTGCTACCGCTTTTGTATTAACCATAGGTTCAATGACAAGCTGGGCTATTAATCATTATCTTCTAGAGCCTAATGATCTTATTTATTTAAGAACACTTTCATTTATTTTGGTGATCGCAGGCGTTGTTCAATTCACTGAGATGTTAATGGAAAAAAACTTTCCATTACTTTATCAATTGTTAGGTATTTTTCTGCCTCTTATAACCACTAATTGTGCCGTATTAGGGATCCCTCTTTTAAATGCACAATCGAGTCATACACTTATAGAATCGGCTTTATTTGGATTAGGCGGTGCGATTGGATTTTCAATTGTATTAATTTTATTTGCATCATTAAGAGAGCGTCTAGAAGGTGCTGAAATACCTTTGCCATTTAAAGGTACAGCAATAGCGCTTGTTACGGCTTCCATTATGAGCCTCGCCTTCATGGGATTCGCGGGCTTAGATCGTTAAATGATTATGGCACTCCTTGTGATGATTTTTCTCGCCATCCTTTTGGGATTGGTCCTAGGGTATTCTGCTATTAAATTTAAAGTAGATGGCGATCCTATGGTTGCAAGAATTGACGCCATTCTTCCCCAAACACAATGTGGTCAATGTGGTTATCCCGGTTGTAAACCATATGCTACTGCCATTGCGAAAGGTGAAGCTGATATAAACCAATGTCCACCAGGAGGTGATGCTGGCGCCAAAGCTTTAGCGGAATTAATGGGCGTAGAATTTAAACCTCTTAATGAAGAACATGGCATTCAAAAACCAAAGTCGGTTGCTTTAATCGATGAGTTAACTTGTATTGGATGTACTTTATGTATTCAAGCTTGTCCAGTGGACGCCATTTTAGGTGCTGCAAAACAAATGCATACGATTATTGCAAGTGAGTGTACGGGTTGCGAATTATGCTTGCCGCCATGTCCAGTAGATTGCATAACGATGGAACCTGTTCTTGAAAATTCTGAATCATGGAAATGGAAATACCCTATCTATAACATTCAAAAAGCTCAGAAGGCTTAACGCGTTTATTATGCAATTAAAAAATATTTTTAAATTTAATGGTGGGGTTCATCCAGATGAAAATAAAAGTGCATCCACTCGTCATCCTATTGCAAAATTAGCTATTCCAAAAAAATTAGTACTGCCACTTAGACAGCATGTAGGTCACGTTGCAAAAGTTAAAGTTAAACCCGGCGATCAAGTTCTGAAAGGCCAGATGATTGCTGAAGCTGATGGCAATATTTCCGCCTCTATTCATGCGCCCACATCAGGAAAGATCCTAAAAATTAGCGAAGAAATCCTTCCTCATCCATCAGGCCTACCTGATTTTTGTATCACAATTGAACCAGACTTCGAAGATACCTGGATTGAAAAAAAACCTATCTCGTGGAAAAAAATAGATAGAGCTCAATTAATTGAAGCATTGACACAGTCGGGTATTGTTGGCTTAGGTGGCGCAGTATTTCCAACGCACATGAAATTAAAGATTAATCAAAATCAAACCATCCATACATTAGTCATCAATGCTGCCGAGTGCGAACCATTCATTACATGTGATGATATGTTAATGAGAGAAAGAGCTGATGAAATTATCCAAGGTGCTCTCATTACGCAAAGTATCCTTGGTGCAGAAAAATGTGTAGTTGGTATCGAAGATAATAAAATTGAATCTTATGAGGCACTAAAAAAAGCCGCTCAAAAAACAACGGTTGAAATTAAAGTGGTGCCCACCCTCTATCCAAGTGGCGATGCAAAAAGACTCATTTATCTCTTAATGGGGATAGAAGTTCCAAAGGAAAAGCGCTCTGTAGATCTAGGAATTCAAGTATTTAATGTGGCTACGGTAGCGGCTATCTATAGATACCTTGAGTTGGGTGAACCATCGATCAGTCGAATTGTAACAATTACAGGAGCTGTCAAAACCCCTCAAAATTTTGAAGTCTTATTTGGAACGCCTTTATCAGACTTAATCAATGCTGCGGGAGGCTCCTCAAGTAAAACAAAAAAATTTATTATGGGCGGCCCTATGATGGGATTTGATTTGCCATCAATTCATGTGCCAGTCACAAAAGCAATGAATTGTGTCATCGAAAGTTCTCCAGAATTGTTTCCAGATCCAAAGCCTGTAATGCCTTGTATTCGCTGTGCAAGATGTGCGGATGCCTGCCCAGTCAACTTACAACCTCAAGAATTATATTGGTTCTCAAAGTCTTCTCAGCTTGAAAAAGCGAGGGAGTACAATTTATTCGATTGTATTGAATGTGGATGCTGTACTTACGTTTGTCCAAGCAATATTCCGCTTGTACAATTTTATAGGTACGCAAAAAGTGAAATTATTGCCCAGGATAAATCAAAAGAAGCTGCAAATACAGCTAGAGAAAGAAATGAATTTAGACTTGCAAGAATAGAAAGAGAGAAAAAAGAACGTGCTGAGAGAAATGCGCAAAAAGCTCTAGGAGCTCAAGAGAAGCAAGCTGAGGATGAGAAAAAATCAACCATTGCTGCAGCGATGGAAAGAGTCAAACAAAACCAACAAGAAAATGTAAAAAACTAATATGGAAAATAGATCGCCTTATATTGTTAACGCACCTTCAGTAAGCACTATTATGCTCAAAGTCTTACTCGCGCTTATTCCTGGCATAGCTTTATATGTTTATGTATTTGGCTTAGGCGTCATTATTAATATCCTTTTGGCTTCTCTTACCGTCATAATGACTGAAAGTGTAATTCTTGCCATAAGAAAACTGCCGATTAAGCCATTCATTACAGATGGCAGCGCACTTGTCACTGCCTGGCTTCTTGCTTTATCTATCCCATCAATAGCGCCTTGGTGGATTATTGTTTTAGGCACATTGCTTTGCATTACTTTTGGCAAACATGTTTATGGTGGATTAGGTTACAACTTATTTAATCCAGCGATGGTGGGATACGCTATCTTACTAATCTCTTTTCCCTCTATCATGACGCACTGGCAAATACCTAATAATCTTATGGCTTCCCCTTCTGACTGGCTTGATCAGATTAGAGTTATTTTTAATAGTAATTTATTACCAAAAGAAACACTCGATGCAATGAGCTCTGCCACACCTCTTGATTACATTAAAACCCAGCTCACTTTGAATCAGCCATTAAACACAATTCAACAAGACAAAATTTTTGGCTTTATTGGAGGCAGAGGGCTTGAGTTAATTAATTTAGGTTATCTTGCTGGAGGTCTCTACTTATTTAAAGAGAAGATTATTTCATGGCATTTACCTGTTGCCTTCTTATCGACTTTATTTTTAACGGCATTGCTGTTTAATGTTTTAGCGCCAGATACATTCGCATCTCCACTCTTTCATATTATGAGTGGCGGAAGCATGCTTTGTGCTTTTTTTATCATTACCGATCCAGTTAGCGCACCCACAACACCTAAAGGAAAAATTTATTTTGGTGCAGGTATAGCCTTATTAGTTTTCATAATTCGAATTTTTGGTGGCTACCCAGAAGGGATTGCATTTGCTGTATTGCTGTTCAATATTTGTGCGCCACTCATAGATAGCCTTACACAGCCAAGAATTTTTGGTCATAAATAAATATATGTTTAAAGATCATTTAAAAAAAATATCTACTACTGCAGCAGCTATGATTATTTTTTCTTTAGCGGCTTCAACTGCTTTAAGTGTTTTTTATTTCATTACGAAATCCCCTATTGATGAGAGTGATGCTAGAGCAAAACGCATATTCTTAAATCAAGTAATTTCCGGAGATTTATATGACAACAATCTTGTGAAAGATACTATTTCTGTTGAACCTAGTCCTCTTCTGGGGAATAAAAAGAATATTGATGTCTATCGAGCAAAGAAAAACAATCAAGTGATTGCGGTCATTATTGAAGCTATCGCCCCCGATGGCTATAGCGGTGAAATCAAAACACTCGTGGGGATTG
Organism: Betaproteobacteria bacterium; assembly: GCA_009926035.1. GTDB lineage: Bacteria > Pseudomonadota > Gammaproteobacteria > Burkholderiales > Methylophilaceae > Methylopumilus. The sequence continues at coordinate 35 of RFPQ01000028.1, read as the reverse complement.
ATCAAGAAGATAAAATATTAGGTGTAAGAGTAATT
>RFPQ01000270.1 GCA_009926035.1 Betaproteobacteria bacterium | reverse complement strand
CTTAATTCGCTAGATGCTTTTTGCATAAGAGAACAGTGCGAAGGAACACTAACAGGAAGAAGAATAGCTCGCTTAGCACCTTTTGCTTTTGCAACTTCAATAGCTCGTTCAACTGCTAATAGATTACCTGCGATGACCACTTGCCCTGGCGAATTAAAATTTACTGCCTCAACTACATCATTTTCTTGAGCTTCTTTACATGTATTTATGACTTCATCGTCACTCATCCCAAGAATTGCAGCCATAGCACCTACCCCATCAGGAACGGCTTTTTGCATGACTTCTGCTCTATATTTAACAAGCTTTAAAGCGTCTTTGAATTCAATTGCTTCAGATGCAACGAGCGCTGAATATTCACCGAGGCTATGTCCCGCAAAATACGCAGGAAGTTTGTCTGTTCTAGACAGCCAGAGACGCCATGTTGCAACACCTGCTGCAAGAAGTATAGGTTGGGTATGAATTGTTTGATTAATTTCTTCATTAGGCTCAGTAGCCATTTTCCAAAAATCAATATTGAGAACCTCAGAAGCTTCATTGAAAACAGAGCGAATCAAAGGATGATCATTAAAATCTGCCATCATGCCGACTGATTGAGAGCCTTGACCAGGAAAAATAAAGGAGAATTTATTCATAATTTACTTTATATTTATTTGTTAACTATATGATTTTTAGAATTTAATTAAAGCTGATCCCCAGGTGAATCCACCACCAAAAGCTTCCATCAAAAGTATTTCACCTCTTTTGATTTTATGTTCTCGAATAGCGGTATCTAGCGCCAAAGGAATTGATGCAGCGGAGGTATTACCATGTCTATCGATAGTCACAATGACACGATCCATGCTCATATTTAATTTTTTTGCGGTTGCTTCTAAAATTCGAATATTGGCTTGATGAGGGACAAGCCAGTCAATATCTGATTTTTCTAATTGATTCATTTCAAGGGTTTCATCAACAATAGAATCTAATGTATTCACAGCGATTTTAAATACTTGATTCCCCTGCATTTCAATTGTAGCTTTTCCTTTTTGATGAGATACCCCGCTTGGTACATGAAGTAGTTTTTCATATGCACCATCTGCATGAATATGGGTAGACAAAATTCCTGGTTGATCTGATGATTCAAGAATAATAGCACCCCCTCCATCACCCCAAAGAATAGCGTTACTTCGGTCAGAATAATCTGTAATGCGTGACATAGTGTCAGCACCAATGACTAGCACACATTTTGCAGCGCCTGTTTTAATAAAATTATCTGCAACAGAAAGTGCATAAACAAAACCGCTACATACTGCTTGAATATCAAATGCTGGGCACAA
>RFPQ01000269.1 GCA_009926035.1 Betaproteobacteria bacterium | reverse complement strand
CTTAAAAGTCCTTGATATAAATGGTGGGTCGGGCGGGATTCGAACCCACGACCAACGGATTAAAAGTCCGCTGCTCTACCGACTGAGCTACCGACCCAGAAGAAACAAAACACGTGATTATCCTTTATTGAGCCTAAATGGTCAACAATGGTTCATGGAAGATTAGGGTCTGAGGCCAGGTATTTTGCTAGCCATACCGCGCATCAGTTTACCCAAACCGCCTTTTGAGAACATTTTCATCATCTTTTGCATCTCTTCGAACTGATTAAGGACGCGATTCACATCTTGAACCTGAACACCAGAACCCATAGCAATTCTTTTCTTTCTTGTAGCTTTAATCAATTCAGGCTTTCTTCTTTCAAGAGGTGTCATTGAACTAATAATGGCTTCTATTTGACGAAGTGATTTATCACCATCTTCAGCATTAATCTTCGATGCGGCACCCGAAAATTGTGCTGGCATTTTATCCATCAACGCACTCACACCACCCATTTTTTTCATCTGCCCTATTTGATTTTTGAAGTCTTCTAAATCGAAATTTTTTCCTGACTTAACTTTTTCTGCTAGCTTCTCTGCTTCTTTAACATCCAATGTTTTCTGAGCATCTTCAACAAGACTGACAATGTCTCCCATACCAAGAATTCTCGATGCCATTCTTTCAGGATGAAAAGGTTCAAGACCATTAATTTTTTCACTTGTCCCAATATATTTAATAGGCTTACTAGTTACTTGTCGAACAGATAGAGCAGCCCCACCGCGCGTATCACTATCTAGCTTAGTTAAAATAATACCGGTTAAAGGTAGTGCGTCTCCAAAAGCTTTTGCAGTATTCACTGCGTCTTGACCTTGCATTGCATCAACAACAAATAAAGTTTCAATTGGATTTAATTTTTTATGAAGTGATTTAATTTCATCCATCATTTCAACATCAATACCTAAGCGACCTGCCGTATCAAAAATCACCACATCAAAAAAATGTTTTTTTGCATAATCGATAGTGTCTGACGCAATCTTTAATGGTTTCTGGCTAGGGTTTGAATCAAAACATTCAATATCTAAACTTTTAGCAAGCGTTTTAAGTTGATCAATCGCCGCAGGACGATATACGTCGGCGCTCGCAAGTAATACTTTTTTCTTTTTTTCAATAAGTAATTTGGCAAGTTTGGCAGAGGTAGTTGTTTTACCAGAGCCTTGAAGACCCGCCATTAGAATAATAGCGGGTGGAGAAACATTAAGCTCTAAGGCGACGTTCTGATCACCCATAAGAACAGTAAGCTCATCTTGAACGATTTTAATAATGGCTTGTCCTGGAGATAA
>RFPQ01000268.1 GCA_009926035.1 Betaproteobacteria bacterium | reverse complement strand
GCGTATGAAAATTTTGAAAAAAAGAAAGTGGATAATTAACTTCAAATGGAATTAAAACCCATCATTGCAATTCAAGATATGGTGCATACAAAACCAATAGTAAAAAAAACACATTGCCATAAATGGCTCGCACCTATCATTGATCAAAATGCTGAAATAACTATTCGAATTGTAGGAAGTGATGAATCAAAAAATCTTAATGCTATGTATCGGAAAAAAAAATATCCAACTAATGTACTTTCTTTCCTTGTAGACAATACGCATCATCTCATTGGAGATATTGTCCTCTGTGCTCCAGTCATAGAAGAAGAAGCAAGAGATCAATCAAAAAAACTCGAAGCTCATTATGCTCACCTTATTATTCATGGCGCTCTTCATTTATATGGTTATGATCATGAAAATAAAAAAGATGCTGAAATTATGGAAGAAAAAGAGATTAAAATTTTAACTAAACTTGGCTATAAAAACCCTTATCTTTTAGAAGAGAAAAAATCGCAATGAGCGAATCAAAAAAATCTAAATTAATTGAACGTCTGAGTCATTTTCTTTTAAGAGGCCCTGAAGATCGGGAGCAGCTTTTTGAGTTACTTAAGTCTTCATATGAAAAAAATTTAATGGACGCTGATTCGCTTTCTATGATTGAAGGTGTTCTTCAGGTTTCAGAAATGCAGGTTAGAGATATTATGATTCCAAGATCGCAAATGGATGTTATTGATATTTCTCACTCACCTGAAAAATTTATTCCTTTTATTATAGCGACGGCTCACTCGCGCTTTCCTGTGATTGAAGATGACAAAAATGATGTCATTGGTATATTGCTAGCCAAGGATCTTCTTAAATATTATGCAGGCGACGACTTTGAAATTAGAGATATGTTGCGCCCTGCTATATTCATTCCCGAATCCAAAAGACTTAATGTGCTTCTCAAAGAATTCAGAAGTAGTCGAAATCATATTGCAATCGTAGTAGACGAATACGGCGGCGTTTCAGGTATGGTCACAATTGAAGATGTTTTAGAACAAATCGTAGGTGAGATTGAGGATGAATTTGATTTTGATGAGACTGAGGACAATATCATTCAAGACAAAAATGGCCACTATAGAGTCAAAGCATCAACTGAAATTGAAGACTTTAATGAATTTTTTAAGGTATCCTTTAGTAATGAGGAATTTTCAACTATCGGTGGCTTAATTATTCATGCTTTTGGTCACCTACCAAAACGAGATGAAAAAATTACTTTTCAGGGATTCAAAATCACAGTTTTAAGGGCTGATAGTCGCAAACTCTATTCTATCCTTCTTGAAATTGACACTCCTGG
>RFPQ01000267.1 GCA_009926035.1 Betaproteobacteria bacterium | reverse complement strand
GAGAATGCGTGAAGAAACATACGTTTTAAACCTTTTTTTTGGAGCGCTTTATTCAACACAAAATCTCCATATTTATCATCGCCTAAAATAGGAAATCCCAGATGCGCAAGCTGAACCCGAATCTGATGCGTCCTTCCAGTAATAAGCTTAGCTTCCAGGAGTGAGTATGTTCCCAAAGACTTTTTTAAATAAAAGATAGTTTTACTCATTTGATTCTGACTATCATCTTCACCATCGGTCACATTGACACGTCTCTCGCCACCTTGCGTGAATGTTTTTTTGAGCATTAATTCAACAGTTTTTTTAGGCTCGATCCATTCGCCTTCAACCATCATGATATATTTTTTTTCGATGCGGTTATGACGCATCATATCGTGCATATTTACCAGCGCCGAGCGCTTTTTTGCAATCAATAAAATGCCAGAAGTTTCTCGATCAATACGATGAACAAGCTCTAAAAACTTAGCTTTAGGCCTTGCATGACGAATCAACTCTATAACGCCGAAATTAAGTCCGCTACCACCATGGACAGCATAACCACTAGGCTTATTAATCGCCAATAACGCGTCATCTTCATAAATGATATTTGTTTCTAACCAAGCTGTTTGTTGCTGTTTGGGTTCGATAACATGAGAGGCCCTTTTCATTTCTATTGCAATAGGAGGAATCCTTACTTGATCATCTATTTTAAGACGATACGAAGTATCGATTCGCTTTTTATTTACTCTTACTTCACCGCTTCTAAGAATTTTATAAATATGACTTTTAGGTACATTTTTTAAAATTTTTAAAAGGAAGTTATCAATTTTTTGTGTTTCACTTGCTTCATCCACAAGAACAAATGTGGCTTTATCATGAGAAAAAAGATTTTTAGCGTTAGTATTTTGAGCCATATTTTGTTTAATTGGATTTATACCCTATACTAGATGTGTTCAGACTCTCTTAATCAATTGAATTGAAGAGATAATTTAAACTGAATTATACCGTGACAACAAATTACTATGGCTTTTTCCGCTCGCCTTATTTTAAGTAGCGGCCTTGAAACAAGGTTTGAAAATTTAAAGAATATTTTAGTTTTATTGCACATGTACACAAAAAAGATTCATAAATATTTTGCTCAACAATCTTACAAATAAGATCTGTGACTAAGTAAATAATTTAAAAACTTTTTAATAAAAAGTTTTATTTCGAGAAATGCTAACCTTTTCTGAGGTTAGATGTGCACCTGAATAACTGAAATACATTCTTTATCTTAAAACCTACTTGTAGGAGTTTTAGATAATGAAACGTATGCTTTTTAATGCAACCCAATCAGAAGA
>RFPQ01000266.1 GCA_009926035.1 Betaproteobacteria bacterium | reverse complement strand
AGAAATTACAACATGCCGCCCAGAATATTATAAATGGGAGCAATGGTTATTCACTCAACTTTTTAAAAAGAAATTAATTTACAAAAAAATTTCTACTGTAAATTGGGATCCCGTAGATCAAACTGTTCTTGCTAATGAACAAGTAATTGACGGTAAGGGATGGCGATCTGGTGCTGTTGTTGAAAAAAAAGAAATTCCCCAATACTTCATGAAAATTACTGAATATGCAGATGAGCTTTTAAATGATTTAGATAGCCTTGAAGGCTGGCCAGAACAAGTTAAGACCATGCAAAGAAATTGGATTGGCAAAAGCTATGGCTGTGAAATTGAATTTAATATCAAAGATCATGCAGATTCCATTAAAATTTATACCACTCGGCCAGACACTCTTCTTGGCGTGACTTATTTAGCTATTGCTGCAGAGCATCCGCTTACCTCTCTCATTCAAAAAAATAATCCTACAATTGAAGCATTTATTAATGAATTTTCAAAAGGAAGTGTTGCTGAAGCCGATCTTGCAACTGCAGAAAAGATAGGTATTGATTCTGGACTTCGGGCCATACACCCCATCACACAAAAAGAAGTGCCTGTTTGGATCGCTAATTATGTGTTGATGAATTATGGTTCTGGTGCATTGATGGCGGTTCCCGCTCACGATGAAAGAGATTTTAATTTTGCGAAAAAGTATAAACTTGAAATTAAACAAGTCATTGAGCCAATAGATTCAAAAACAATTAATATCTCTGAGTCTGCATATACTGACCATGGTAGATTAATTAATTCTGGTGAATTTAATGGTTTGGAATTTCAAGCAGCATTCGACGCTATTCTCAAAAAATTAACATCTCTCGGTAAAGGCAAAAAAACAACACAATTTAGATTGCGCGATTGGGGTATTTCAAGGCAACGTTACTGGGGATGTCCGATACCGATTATTAAATGTCATTCATGTGGCGAAGTGCCTGTCCCTGAAGAAGACTTGCCTGTTGTATTGCCTGAATCCATGGTTATGAATGGCGTTGGCTCCCCCATCAAGCAAAATGAATCTTTTTATAAAACAACCTGTCCTTCCTGCGGCAAAGATGCTGAAAGAGAAACAGACACAATGGATACTTTTGTGGAGTCCTCCTGGTATTTTGCTCGCTATCCAAGTTATGACAATCAAAGTGCTATGGTGGATGAGAGAAGTAATTACTGGATGCCTGTTGATCAATACATCGGCGGTATTGAACATGCAATTTTACATTTATTGTATGCACGCTTCTTTAATAAGCTCTTAAGAGATCTTGGACTGATAAAACATACAGAGCCATTTAAAAATCTTTTGACGCAGGGCATGGTA
>RFPQ01000265.1 GCA_009926035.1 Betaproteobacteria bacterium | reverse complement strand
TGTGATCTAATCAGAACGCTCAATGATGCATTGGGAGCAACTTCAATTATCGTGACTCACGATGTAGAAGAAGCCTTTTCTTTTGCAGACTATATTTACTTTGTTGCGGATGGATCAGTTGCTGCTGAAGGAACGCCTAAAGAATTGTCAAAATCAAAACTTCCTTTTGTGCATCAATTTGTGCATGGGGAGAAAGACGGCCCTGTTCCATTTCATTACAATGCGCCTAGCTATAAAAAAGATATTTATGAGTCGGTTTAATTTATGAATCCAATTTTCAAAATTTTAAGCAATCTAGGCAATCATGTTACTTCAAGAATTTGGCGTTTAGGTTCAGCTACGAGGTTATTTTTACTAACCTTAATTTATTCAGGTGAAAGCTTTAGACGAATTCACTTAACCATCCGTGAAATATATTTCACCGGTGTCATGTCCTTAATTATTATCGTGGTCTCCGCTTTCTTTGTAGGCATGGTGCTGGGTTTACAAGGATATTACACCTTACAAAAATATGGCTCTTCAGAATCCATTGGTGTTTTAGTTGCATTAGCTTTATTAAGAGAACTTGGCCCAGTGGTTACTGCGCTTTTATTTGCAGGAAGAGCCGGAACTGCAATCACCGCTGAAATTGGTTTAATGAAAGCCACTGAGCAATTATCAGCCATGGAGATGATGGCCATAAGTCCAATTGCCAGAATTATTGGCCCTAGATTTTGGGCTGGTGTTATTTCAATGCCTATACTTGCTTCCATTTTCTCAATGGTAGGCGTGATGGGAGGCTACTTAGTTGCGGTCCCTATTATTGGTGTAGATCACGGAGCATTTTGGTCCCAAATGAATGTGAATGTTGATTTTAGATTTGATGTGATAAATGGACTTATCAAAAGTTTCGTATTTGGAGTTGCATGTACGATTATTGCCCTCTATGAAGGTTATGATGCTCCTCCAACGGCAGAAGGAGTAAGTCGAGCTACCACGCGGACTGTAGTAACTTCTTCACTTACTGTTTTAGGATTAGATTTTATTTTAACTTCGTTTATGATGACGAATTAATATGTGATTGGAGCCATTATGGATAAGACAACATTAGATATTTGGGTGGGTTTATTTGTCGCAATAGGGATTGCAGCCCTTATGGGCTTAGCCATGAAGGTGGGAAACCTTACAAGCAATACGCTAGGGGAAACTTATACAATAACCGCAAATTATGAAAATATTGGAGGACTCAAACCCAGAGCACCAGTTAAAAGTTCAGGCGTAGTTGTAGGCCGTATTGATAAAATCCAATTTGATACTAAAGCTTATCAAGCTGTTGTAACCCTAAAAATAGATAAAAGATATCCTTT
>RFPQ01000264.1 GCA_009926035.1 Betaproteobacteria bacterium | reverse complement strand
GAGTCTTATCAAAACAGAGCATAAGAGCCATAAGGCTATACCAAAAAACACCGTCACCTAAACGGCTCACTGCTTTGAAGAAATTTCTAATCAGGATGTTATGGCTGGTTCTATTGAATATGATACATAAATGACTATCCACATGATGGAATTGATTCATGTACAAACGAAGCTTATTAGGCATAGCACTTATCCGAAATAGATATTGGCCTAAGGTTAATATTTAATTATGAAATTTTTATGACAGATTTTGAGATAAATTTTGACGAATCATTTCGTGTGCATAACTCGCTAATTCTTTTCGATTGAATCTCGGTCTAATGGGTTGAAGTATCTCAACGACGGCTTTAATATCTTTTTCCTGCTTAATACTGACAATGGAATCCACGAGGGACATGTCATCCACAAATGCGACTTTGTCTGTATACATATTGTTCTGCTCATATCTTAAACAAAGAGGGAGTATGCTTTTATGAGTGTCAATGGATGCCTGAAATAAATTACTTTTGAAAGGCAATAAATAGCGTCCATTTGTCGAAGTGCCCTCAGGGAAAATACATACAGAGCGTTTCATTAAACGTCTCTTGATTTTTTTTAATGCCTTTTTAATGTCTGAGACTTTATCCCGCTTGATAAATATCGTACCTGTCATCTGTGCTACCCAGCCAAAGAGTGGCCACGATGCCACATCTGACTTCGCTACAAATATCGATGGCTTGATGGATTGAATCACAATAATATCCATCCACGAAATATGATTCGCTACCATTAAATATTTTTTTTGATTCACGAGATAATCTTCTAGCCCCCTTATTTCAACTTTAACTTGAAAAATGCTTAGGAGTTTTTTGCACCAAAACTGAATAATGCGCTCTTGTTGTTTTTTAGGTGAGATAAGGATGATGAAGCATAAGGGGATCACTAGCAGTATATGTAGAATTATCTTGAAAGTTTTCATGACACTATATTAATCATCTTCTATGTCATATTTGTGACACTGTTTTGTCACGAAACTTTCATACTTGTCCTATTAAATACGCACATATGAAACGATATCGTGCGATCTGGATTTCCGATGTTCACCTTGGCACCACAGAATGTAAAGCCGAATATCTCCTCGACTTCCTTAAAAACAATACTGCAGAAACGATCTACTTAGTGGGTGACATTATCGATGGCTGGGCGCTGAAAAAACGCTGGTACTGGCCACAAAAACATAATGATGTCATTCAAAAACTTCTTCGCAAAGCCAGAAAAGGGTCTAAGGTTATCTATATACCAGGTAACCATGATGAGTTAGGTCGTCAATTTATTAATATGACCTTCGGTGATATTGAAATAAAGAATGACC
>RFPQ01000263.1 GCA_009926035.1 Betaproteobacteria bacterium | reverse complement strand
GATCAAGTTTATCCCATTCAATTTTATTTATGTGCTTACGAGCACTTAGATACATATCCAAACCCATTTACTTATTCTCCTCTACATCTAAAACATCAAACACATCAAACTTTACCAATTCGCTTTCAGGCAAATTTAGAAAAGTTTTATTTAGAGCAAAAACAGCATTTAGGTCTGTGTCTGCTTCAACAACATAACTAATCAAAACATTTTTTTTCATAGTTTTTCCTTTCTTTATTTTCAGGCTTCAAGCCTACCATTTTTCACCGACAAATTCAATCCGACACGCCCAAAAATCTGTGAGAAAATTCACAAAGTCCGTAAAATGTAACGTAATTCACATTGTGGATAAACCTGTGGAAAACCCCCTAGGCGCTTTTAGTTGAAAATTAAATTAATTTTGTTTAGCAGCACACACAAAGCATTTGAGATCTGCGATAAAAATTCTACCGCAGATTTCGCATTTGCTAAATTCAATTTTCTTTCGTGGCATTTTTTATTATGAAATAAATCGAAAGAACTAAACTTATTTGAACAATTGTAGTTAGAATTCTCATACAGGAATTAGTCCTAACTCATCAATACCGCAAGCCTTCTCAAATTTCGCTTTATCAAAATTTTCATTATCGCTTGAGAAGTATTGAGCGAATTCTTCAACTAAATCCTCAAAGACCTGTGGGTGAATTTCATCAGCGAAGCCCTTGAGAATGTTTGAAGTTTTTACATAGTCTTTTCGTGTCATCATGTTAGTTTGCTCCTAACAAAATAAACGCATGGCTTCCGCCTTCATTTACTCTTGCCAATTCATCTAACAATTCTGCGGTTGAAAGTAGTGATGGGTCACCGATAATTTCTGTAACTGCGTCACTATTTACTTTTTCGAATAAGCCTGCTGGTAGGCTCTGAATTGTTGAGAGTAAATCTGAGTGAGAATAAACTCTTGAAATAAAATTGATACCATTTACGGTAAAGGGATAGTCTGTGTAAGTTTCTGTAGTCATTAGTTATTACCTTTCTTTGGGTTTGTTGTTTCTACAATTTTAGCAATTTTCTCTAAGTTTGTCAATTGGATTTCTCGGCGTTGCGCTTCGATCATTTTCTTGAATTCGTCAAGTTTCATTTTTACTCCTCGCAATTATGGATTTCGGTGTAGTCAAATTCGCAAAAGTAACAACCCATAAATTCGTCACAATTTACGCAATAATAGCGGAACATGAATTCTCCGCAACAATAGTGAGGCTCGTCTATTACACGATAACCTTCTTTAGTTATTTCTAAAATACTGTTCATTTTAGTTTTCCTTTCTTAGTTATTTTATTTTAGCATAAGGGTCTGACAATTACAAGTCAGA
>RFPQ01000262.1 GCA_009926035.1 Betaproteobacteria bacterium | reverse complement strand
TTTACACCATATGGAGTTACTGCCCCGGGGCAGGCACCCAAGTGCTGTTTGACACCGTGGCCTGGATTCAACAACACTATCCCCAGATGCAAAGATTTGTCACGCTGAGCCCCAAGACTCGCATGGCCGATCGTTTTCATCGACGCAATGGTGCCCATGTGTTCCGAGAAAATCCCGATACCATCAACTACGAATACAACAGAAAGGCAGCATGAAAACCATATATCTGGACATGGATGGCGTGGTAGCAGATTGGCAGGTCAGAGTGGCCGAAATAGTGGGTAGACCGCTGCCCGAAGGTGAACGCTGGCCAGATGAGGATTGGCGCAGTCTCATAGAGTTCCAACGACTGTATAGCGAACTGCCTCTCATGCGCGATGCGAGATATTTGGTCAATCAATGTCAGCTGTTGGCACGGGCACACGCCTATGATGTCAAGTTCTTGACCGCGGTACCTCGGCGCAACGACTTTCCCTGGGCGTTCCAAGACAAGGTCCACTGGGCCAACAAGTATTTTCCCAGCATACCAGTGTGGCTGGGTCCTTACAGCGAAGACAAACAAAAACGCAGCGGCCCGGGACAGGTCCTGATCGATGACAGGGTGACCAACTGTGCACAATGGCGTGACCGTGGTGGGTGGGCCTGGCAGTATCTGGGTGATGCCAAACCAGCTTTAGAGGCCCTATCGCACTATCTCTCAACTGATCCAGTGTCTCTATGATGACCCAGGTTCTGTACCATAACGGCACTTGGATCGTTGATCAAGTGTTGGCCTATAAAAACTGGCAATTAGATCAATCAACCTTGAACTGGCTCGCAGCACATCAAGTGGGATGGTTTACCAGTATAGCATGTGGCTATGATCGAACTGTGCCGCTGGATCACTTGCAATGCAGCCAGTTTCCTCAACAGCAATCGCAGGCCAGTCTGCATGATGTTTATATGGCTAGAGCTAGACAGATATGGGAATGGGGCAAACCCGTTACCTTGCTTTGGTCCGGGGGCATCGATAGTACCTCGGCCTTGGTAGCATTGATCAGTACCAACCCCAGCTGGTATCGAGACATCAACATAGTAACCACCGCCAATGGTATTGATATAGAAGCGCCTCAGTTCTACCATCAATTCCTCAAGGCTCACAACTGCGTCACAGTGGTGGATGGTATGGATCTACTTGACAGTGATTTTTATCTAGACAAACCTTTGGTAATCAGTGGCGACTGTGCTGACCAACTGTTTGGTTTTGGATTGATACCATCTCGAAACGTGAGCTAGCTATTCAACTTGGTAAAAATCTATCTCAACAATTTGATCTTCAGTTTTTAGATGAAACCGTTGCCTGCGAAAAAATTACA
>RFPQ01000261.1 GCA_009926035.1 Betaproteobacteria bacterium | reverse complement strand
TATTGCCTCTCTTATTTGTTCCACGGCTAACAGTGAAACCTTCTTTTCTAATTTCACTCATGCGAGCACTTAGATTTTTTACACCAAATCGTGCTTCAGCTTGAGGACCTGAAATGGTCCTGCCAGTGTCACACAAGTAAGAAATTAAAAGTTCTTTCTGACTTTTATCAGATTTTACAATTGCCATATTTAAATCTCCATCAAAATGAATAATAAATGCTAAAAATTACTTTTTAGCTGGTTCTGCGGGTTTTGCTTCCGCTGCTTTTTTAGCATCAGCCTCTGCTTTGCGTTCTTCCGGACGCTTCACTTTTGGCTTTGCTTTCTCGTCAGCTTTAGCGTCTGCTTTTGGTGCATCTGCTTTTGCTGCTGGAGCTGGTGCTGCTGCAGGTGCCGCCGGAGCTGCTGCCTTAGGTGCATCTGCTGCAAAAACTGTAAAGGGAACTGAGAATAATAAAACTGCTAATGTTTTCTTCATTGTAAGACTCCTTTAATTTTGAATTGAGATTTAGTATCTCATACTATATAACGCATGTCAAGACATTTCGTTGACAGAAATTAAGATATTTTTTTCTTACCTATGTTATACTTAGTAGTAAGTTGCCATTCATCACGCTCTTTATATGCTATGATTTTAATTTGTGATAATGGTGCTGTAATTTCTTTTGCTTGTTCATGCTTTACGATTTCAATAAGACCCCATTCCTCTAAAAGATTTGCTATAGTGTTTCTACGACCCATGTCATTATCAGTAAAGTCTGTAGGTTTACCATCTAATGCAAATAATTCTTTAAAGTGTACCACATAATATTTACCTTTTTTGTGTAGGATATGGCAAGACTGATAAAGCGTTCTATCTTTTCTGGATGCTACACCAATTCGTGTAAGTGTTTCACGCACTTTAAGAAAATCGTCCTCTTGCTTAAGTCTCACCTCCAATAAATCATCGATGTTAACTGCCATTTCATTTCTCCTTACTTTTCAAACCACCTTTTTCTAGTTTTAACTTCATCTGGTGAATTTGTTCTTCCGTGAAGAGATTCATTACATCTTTAGCCTTGGTGTAACTATATCCAAAGTATTGAGAAATCACTTCAACGGTGTCAATTTTTTCACTCTTTAACCATTTGCTATACCGCTTTTTTGGTCTGATGCTATTTAGTAAATAGAGAAATTGTGCCTTTGATTCTAGGAAATGATACTGATTCATCTCGTTAGCATAGAGAATCGTATCAGGAAAGAATGACAATCCACGATTGACAATGAATGGTGCGTATGCTTTTTCGGATGGTTCATCAACAATCAGATTTTCTTTTGTCTGATTGATAGCATTAATAAAGTCAAATGGTGTCATGTTAGTAATTGGATGTGGTATACTT
>RFPQ01000027.1 GCA_009926035.1 Betaproteobacteria bacterium | reverse complement strand
ATTTGTCTGATAAAACCTTCAGCAGTATTAATAGATATTTGATTATCGCGATATGAACTCTCAACTTTCAAAATAACTTCATGAGGCGATATCATTTTTGTATTAAGAGCAAAAGAAATTAACGAATGAAACATCTTTGACTCATCCTTATGCATCGCATCTTGATAATCACCGAAGTACACTAATATGTTTTTTACAAAGAAATCGAGATGTTTTAAAGCTTCCTTCCTATTTAATGGCCACCGAAATTGAGATGCATTATGCTCACCAAAGCTTTTTATCTGCGCCTTACAAATTTCATTCCATAGGACACTATGATCATGTATTGGTCGAGAATCTTTAAAAGTTTTGGGTGTTCCCTTCCATGCCTTTCTATTCTCATTATCAAAATTCCATTTTGCACCTATTGGCTCATTTATATCCTTCATCAGAATCTGATGTTTTTTTCTCATATAGCGGTAAAAGGACTCCATTAGCCATTGCTTTTTATCTTTAAACACCTCTTTTACTTCATCACGACTTGTATAAAAATGTTCTGATGAGACACGTGCAGATGGTATATAAATTTCACTACAGAAAACCTCTAATTCTTTATCTAATCTGGATTCATCGGGCTCTTGGTATTCAAATTTTTTAATGTGCAGAAGTTTAATTAAAGTATTAAGATTAGATTTAAAAGATTGTTGATTTGATTCATCATTTATTTTTATGTAGATAACTTGATGATTATTTTTTGTGAGAAACTCTTTAAAATCTCTCATGGCAGCAAAGATGGCTAGAATTTTTTGTGCATGATGAAGTACGTAGTTTGTTTCCTGTATAACTTCCATTAATACGTAATAAATTTCATCATCTACATTTTTAAACCAGGAATGATTTGGATTGAGCTGATCGCCAAGAATAAGTCTTAGGGTTTTCATATTAGGAACTTAATAAATATACAATCTATTTTTTTGTATCTTCATCATAGGCGAGATGGCTTTTCACATCACAATATTTTTTGTAGCAAATAAAAAAGTATTATCATGATAAAAATAACTACCACCATAGAAGTAAAGTAGCCGTATTGATTTTTTAATAACCAGCTAAACAATGGAAGTGCAGGCATGACTGGTAAAACATAGATAAAATTCTCGTTGGCCAATTTAGCAATCTTATCTGTATCTTTACTTTCAAACCAAATCATAGTGTAGGCGGTGAATGAAATAATTGGAAGCGCCAAAAGAAGTGCGGCTATTTTAGTATCTTTTTTACTTAATTCAGTCACTAATACAATAACTAAAGTAGCAATAATAATTTTTATGAAATAGGTCATTAATAAACAATCTGCATGTTTGGTTTTTCAGGGGCCTGGGGTAGAAAAGAAGCCTTATTAGATTGAATCCTTTTTGCGCTCCATAAGACAGCAAGTGCATCTAAAATATCATTATCCATTACATCTTTTTTTGCATATTGTTTTCGTATTTCTTCAAAATTAAAATGTTTAAAGTGTATGGCTAATAAAGAATTTCTAATGCTAAAGCCTTCATAAGTCTTTTTGCTTTCTAGGATAACCTTTTCATTGTTCATTGCTCTGAAGCTTAATTCAGGATGTATTTCGTAAATATTCATATTTTCATGGTGCATTATTGTTTGCACATCTTTAATCTTAGGAAATAAATACCATGATTGAAGCGACATAGACTTGCCAAAAAGCTTTTTCGAAACAAGAGAAGCTTTTTCATAATTTGGCTGCTCTAACATTTCAGGGGTGGGCGCTGTAAATACCGAAGAAGCTTTTTTGCTGAGCAACTTTCTAGCTAATTGGTCAGCTTGCCTGGGTATTATGTCAGATAATACAACGGGCATATCAATGCCAATAATTAAATGATTTTTATGTGTAAAGAAATTTTTTAATTCATTAAGATTTTTAAAGATAGAGGACTCAACATTTCCACTTTGATTTTCCCAAACTGAAAACCAGCCTGATTTACACCCATCAATTCCAATAATGAATGCCAATTAATTCACCCGACAGTAATTGAGTCTGTTAAAACGCCATGACGCAAAATATTGATAAGCTATTTTGCTCATAGGGTAAATGATAGGAAGCTTGATAACGAAGCTTAGGTAGCGCCATCCTCTTAAATGTTTCCAAATAAGACAAAACGCATCAATACCTTTATAAAGTATTTCCTTTTCATCGATAGCGTGAAGGCTTAAAAGTGCATCCTTATATGTAATTTTGTATTTGTTGAGAATTTCTTTATTCGTATGAAGATTGCACCACAAAAAAATGTCGGTAGGGGCAATGGATTTGTAATATTGGATTTCTTTTTTGCAAATATTGCATTGATTATCAAATAAAATCTTTATCATAATTTTTTAAGTTAGATTTAAAAAGAAAGGCCCCAAACCATTCAGGGTGAATTTGGAGCCTATCGAGCAATATTTCAGCTTATTGCTTCTTGTATAGAGTTATGCACCTATTAAAAATTCAATTTTTTTACGAAAGACCCTATACTTATTTTATGGATACTTTAAGTCATGCTTTATGGGGATATGGTTTGTTTGGATACAAGCAATATCCTTGGTCAGCGATATTCTTCGGGGCTATGCCAGATCTTATATCGTTTGGATTCTTGATGCTTATAAATCTTATGACGGGGCATTGGCATTTTGGAAAACCCGCACTAGATTCTCTGCCATCTTGGATTTTTCCAGCTTATTCAATCGGCCATAGTTTTATTGTATGCTTGCCTATCATTTATGTTGTTTATCGCTTTAACCGAGCATTTGCTATGGCAATGCTAGCCTGGCCATTTCATATCATTCTTGATTTTCCTTTTCACTCGAAAGCTTTCTTTGCGACCCCAATTTTTTGGCCGCTATCCGATTACAACATAGATGGAATTCCATGGACACATTGGTATATATGGTACCCAAATATTTTATTTCTCTTTATTCTGCTCTTTTATCGTTACAAGAAAAATTATAAGAAATTTAATCAGTGATCATACTTAGAAAATCAGAAGATCGAGGATATACCGACCATGGTTGGTTAAAAAGCTATCATTCATTTTCGTTTGCAGATTATTACGATCCTCAATATATGGGTTGGGGTAATCTTCGTGTCATTAATGAGGACTATATTGAAGCAGGCGGAGGCTTTGGAGATCATTCTCATAGAAATATGGAGATTATCACCTACGTTCTTTCAGGTCAGTTGGCCCATAAAGACAGCATGGGCAATGTGAAAACTATCAATCCAGATGAGGTCCAAAGAATGAGTGCAGGAAGCTTTGTTACGCATAGCGAATTTAATAGCGCCAGTAATGCCATGACTCATCTATTACAAATTTGGATTGAACCCCATGTGAAAAATATAGAGCCTAGCTACGAGCAAAAAACGATTCCTAGTGCTAGGAAAAAAGGTGCGCTTGCCCTCATTGCATCTTCAGATGGGAGAGATCAGTCTGTTTTGATTCACGCGGATGCGTTTTTATATGCCGGTATTTTCAATGAACATCAGAAAGCGATTTTAAAGTTAAGTCAAAGTAGAAAAGCATATGTTCATCTTATCAAAGGAATATTGGAAATTAACGGCCATCATTTGAAGTCTGGTGATGCATTATTACTGGAGGATGAGCCTTTAATCATTATTGAAAAGGGTGGGGATGGGGAAGTATTGATATTTGATCTAGCGGCATAAATAGTGACCAAACCACCTTATTTTCAGGGTAAACATAAGTAATTCATTTTTATTAGTAATCAAGGTTTCAATTTGATTGCTATTACTTTACAATTGCCGAAACCTTAAGCTTAATCTGAATTCGAGGCAATTATCATGTCAGAAAAAAACAACATTGATAAGAAATTATCCAGCATCAAAAACTTGCTCGCTAAGCAAAATCTGGTTGGTAATCTCATTCAAAGACAAGAAATGTCTCGTCAGGATATTGTCGAATCTCTCATTCAAAAACAAAATTCCACCGAATTAGAAAAGTTTGTTAAAAAACTAGAAGTTAATGACATTGCAAGAATTCTGGAAGCATTAATAGAGCAAGAGCGAATTGTTGTATGGGATCATATTGAAACAAGTCGTCGTGACGATGTGCTTCTGGAAGTTTCTGATGACATTCGTATGGATCTTGTATCTGACGAAACTCCAAATAAAGAGCAAATTACGGTGATTCGAGTATTTGACTTGTTTAAAGGTCGCTTACGTCAAATACCTATTTACAGCCGAAAAGATCTTGAAAAAGCTAAGCCTATTTGGGTGGATCTTGTCACGCCTGAGATTGAGCAGCTCGAATGGGCTAGAGAAATTTTTGGTGCACATATTCCTAACCCCAATGAACTTACAGACTTGGAGACGAGTGCGCGTTTTTATATTGAAGATAATGGTGAAATTCATCTACATTCCAATTTCTTGCTAGATACCACTAAAGAATCTAAAAACGTTACGGTGGCATTCGTCCTTAAAGACAAAATATTATTTACTGTCAGAAATGAAGAATTGCCTGTATTCAGACTTCAACGTTTAAGAGCACGTGCAGAAGCAGGCTATGTATCTCAAGCGAAAGATGTCTTATTAGATTTGTATGCAGCAGATATTGAATATTCAGCAAACGCCCTTGAAGATGTGTATTCAAGATTAGAAAAAGTCGGTAAGCAGGTTGTGAAGTCCTATATGACAAATAGTCAGGCTGCGACTATTCTTTCTGATATTGCCATCGAGGAAGATTTGAACGGTAAGATAAGACGTAATGTGATGGATACTAGAAACGCTCTGTCATTTTTGATGCGTTCAAAGCTTTTATCAGTGAGTCAACATGAAGATGTCAAAGAAATTCTTCGTGACATTGATTCGTTGGATGGTCATACATCATTCTTATTTAATAAGATCAACTTTCAAATGGATGCCACAGTTGGCTTTCTTAATGTAAATCAAAATATTGATTTGAAAAGATTGACGATTATCAGCGTCGTCTTTATGCCGGTGAATATCATTGCAGGTATTGGAGGCATGTCTGAATTTAGTATGATGACTAATAGTATCCCTTGGCAATTAGCCTATGGCTGTTTTATTTTAGTCATGATTGCGATTGGACTCTTTACATTTATAGGTTTAAGAGCCTTTGAAAATAAGCGCATTGAAAAATTAAGATCAGAAAATTCTTTTGATAAATAGGAATACTACTTAGGCAGTATTCTTATTTTTTGGGCTTACCGTCTTCGTATAAGGTTTTAGATTTAACATCACCATTCTTTTCCCAATAAATCTCGTACCCTTCTTTTTTGCCATCTTTAAAAGTAGCCTCAGATCGTTTTGTACCATTGTCATACCACTGAGTAAATAAGCCATGCTCTTTACCATCTTTATAATGTGCTTCTAATTTAAGTTGGCCATTTTCATACCATTGGTTCCAAACACCATCTTCTTTATCATTTTTGTAATTAGTTTGTATGTATTTCAGTCCACTGTTATACCAAAAAGTCTCTAAACCTTCTTTTTTACCATTCACATAATGAACTTCATATTTGGTATTTCCATTTTGATATTTTTCAATTTGTGTACCCGTAAATAATTTTTCAGGAGAGTCTTTTGAGTAAGAGAAAGTGCAAAGAAATAAAAGAGGGATGATCGATAGAAAACGAATAATTTTCATAAATTTAACTCGCTAAACAACTCGCCTTGTAATTTTTCGCTTTTGCAAGAGAAGCTCTTAGATCCTCTCTTGGGTAAAAGAAAGGTTCATTAAGATAAGACTCTTCAATTTTTTCACAGCTTTTCGGATCTAATTTTTTGACACTTGCTACAAAACATGAAGGATTGTATTTGATAAGCTCTTCAAGAAATGCTGCATGTTTAGCTTTTTTTTCATGATTCGTGACATTATCCAGTGCATTTTGAATAAATTGATCTAATTGGGCAGGATTGCTACATTGATTGATGGTACTAATAGATTGTTTTTGGCTTTGAAGTTTTTGAATATTTATATCTTGATTGGCAAATGCCAATGAAAAAAAACTCAGTAAGGTTAAACATACAACTACAGCTCTCATAAAAGTACCCTATAAATGAAAATGCTTCTTAGTCTTAAGTTTTATAAAAAAGTTCATAAAAATAAGAGGTTAAGTCTTTGAAAGCTGTTTTCTATAGTTTTCAAGATTTTCTTGATAGTTTTTAGCGTCTCCGTATTCTAAAAATTTTATATATCTTGAGTGTGTGCCTATGACTTTTCTTGCATGTTTTATAGGGCAGAAGTATTGCTCAGTACGCGCTACAATTTCTGTAATATAAGCTAAAAGTCCAGCCCCATAAGCACAGTATGTGCAATGAAATTTTTCGATCCAATTAAGATAATGAAGATGGTGGCGATCAAAAGAAATGTAATCACGTCGTTTAACTAATTTAATTTTATAGATAGGAAAACAAGTGAACTGATAAAAGCTTATACATGCATCTAGGATTAACATAGGGATGATCATGCTGTAGATGATTGGGCCTGTAATTAGATTGATAGGTCTTGTTGAAAACCAATGTATCAGACCAATTTTTAATTGCTTGTGTGCTTCTTTAATAGAACTCTCAAATTCAACCTTTTTGCCTTTAAATTTATAATTGAATTGAATTTCTTGTCGATGAATGACTTCATTCAGTTCTTTTTCTATCGCGTCCATTTGCGATATAAGTTCAGTGATTTTTTTATTTTTCATTTTGCCTTCTTCCAACTTCTTAGTGAAGTTAAGGGTTAGCGAGTGCGTTTAAAAGGCTTTGAAGTGGAGGGTTTATTTCTAGCAAATTGATGCATTCTTTTAGAGTGATTTTCTGATAAAGGTTGTCTTGCAGGGATCAGATGTTTTTTACTGTCCCCAATTAAATCAGAGCGACCCATCCGCTGTAATGCTTCCCTTAACATAGGCCAATTTTTAGGATCATGATAACGAATAAAAGCTTTATGAAGTCGACGTACACCACCTGCTCGCGGAATGGGGACCTCCTCGCTATCACTCGTCACTTTGCGTAAAGGATTTTTACCTGAGTGATACATAGCTGTTGCCATAGCCATCGGTGTGGGTGTAAAAGTTTGTACCTGATCTAATTTAAAATCATGTTCCTTGAGCCATAGAGCCAAATTCATCATATCTTCATCAGTAGCGCCTGGATGTGCTGCAATAAAATAAGGAATTAAATATTGTTCTTTGCCGACTTCTTTGGAAAAGCGATCAAACATCTCTTTAAATTTATTATATGAACCCATCCCCGGTTTCATCATTTTAGATAAGACATTTTCTTCGGAGTGTTCAGGTGCAATTTTCAAATAGCCACCGACATGGTGTTGTACAAGCTCTTTGACATACTCAGGAGAAGTTACTGCTAGGTCATAACGAAGTCCTGAACCAATCAGTACTTTTTTAATGCCCTTAGTATTTCTTGCTTTGCGATAAAGCTCTATGAGCGCTGAGTGATCAGTATTTAAGTTTTCACAAATACCTGGATAGACACAAGAAAGTTTTCGGCAGGAAGCTTCAATCTTTTCTGATTTGCAGGCCATGCGATACATGTTCGCTGTAGGGCCACCTAAATCTGAAATGACGCCTGTAAAGCCTTCAACTTTATCTCTAATTTCTTCAACCTCTTTTAATATACTTTCTTCAGATCTGCTCTGAATGATCCGACCTTCATGTTCTGTAATAGAACAGAAAGTGCATCCACCAAAACACCCGCGCATAATATTGACTGAGAAACGAATCATTTCCCATGCAGAAATTTTAGCGTTGCCATAAGAAGGGTGAGGTTTTCTTGCGTAAGGCATGCCATATACATAGTCCATCTCTTTTGTCGTGAGTGGAATAGGAGGTGGATTTAACCATACTTCACGATCCCCGTGTCTTTGGATAAGCGCTCGCGCATTACCTGGATTCGCTTCTAAATGAAGGACACGTGATGCGTGAGCATAGAGCACCGGATTATCCACCACTTCTTCAAAGTTTGGTAAACGAACCACTTGCTTACTTCGATCTGTTTTTGTTTTTCGAACCAACTCAATCACTTTGGTGCCTTCAGGTAATTTATCTTCATCTGATTTAGCTTTAATTTCACAATCAGAACCTGCACCCATTTTCATTTCATAAGGGTCAACGTGTGGTTCAATTTTTCCTGGACGATCAAGATGTGTGGACGCAACTTCTTCCCACCCTTCAGGAATTTTTTTACGTAAGAATGCAGTGCCTCTTATGTTTTGAATATCTTCTACTTTTTCACCAGCAGCGATACGGTGGGTGAGTTCAATAAGTGCCCGTTCAGCATTGCCATATAGCAAAATATCAGCCTTAGAATCAACCAGTATTGAACGACGCACTTTGTCAGACCAATAGTCATAATGAGCAATACGACGGAGGCTGGCTTCAATACTACCAATAACCAATGGCACATCAGAAAAAGCTTCGCGACAGCGTTGCGAGTAAACAAGCACTGCGCGGTCAGGGCGTTTGCCG
>RFPQ01000260.1 GCA_009926035.1 Betaproteobacteria bacterium | reverse complement strand
GATATGTTAATAAACGCAGCAGAAACAAATATTGCTGAAGCTTTGGGTTTATTATCTTGGCGTTTGTTACTTTATTTTGCTTTTTTGTTCGCACTTCCAAGTTTTGTTATCTATAAAGTAAAAATTATTCAACAGTCTGCGGGAAAGCGCATTTTAGATCATTTTGGAGTAGCTTTGCTGGCAATAGTTTGCTTTGTTCTTATACTTCTTGCTAGCAGTAATTTTTCGACTTCATTTTTCAGAGAACAAAAGCAGATACCCCTTTATTCAAATCCACTAAGCGCTCTTTACGCTTCTTATGAAATTACTCACAAGACTTTTTCTAGTTCTCACAAATTATTCAAGCATATTGGAGATGATTCCCATATCTCAGAACTTGACAAAGATCGTGAACTTATAATTTTGGTGATTGGTGAGACTGCAAGAGCTGATCGATTTTCACTTAATGGCTACAAAAAAAATACGAATCCTATGCTCAGTAAGCAGAGTGTAGTAAGTTTTAACAATGTTTCTTCATGCGGAACTAGCACGCGTGTTTCTGTTCCTTGTATGTTTGCAATTGAAGGTAAGGATAAATTTGAACTATCAAAATCTAAAGATGAAGAGAATTTCTTAGATATAGCCAAGAAATCTGGTGTGAATATTTTGTGGCGTGATAACAACTCTAGCTCCAAGGGTGTGGCGGACCGAGTTGAATATCAGGATTTCTTAACACCTAGAAATAATCCTATTTGTGATCCAGAGTGTCGCGATATTGGTATGCTCTCAGGCTTGGATGAATATATTAGTAAGCAAAAAAAAGATGACATCATCATTGTTTTGCATCAGATGGGAAGTCATGGCCCTGCTTACTATCAGAGAGTTCCTGAAAACTTTCAAAAATTTAAACCTTTTTGTAAAACTAATCAGCTAGATCAATGCACCAAGGAAGAAATCAGCAATGCTTATGACAATACAATTTTATATACGGACTTTTTTTTAAGTGAAGTTATTGATTTTCTGAAAAAGTATGATGATCGATTTGAAACAGCAATGTTTTATGTAAGTGATCATGGAGAGTCTCTGGGTGAGCACAATATGTATCTTCATGGAATGCCCTATTTCATCGCACCAAAAGGTGTTACGAGTGTACCTTTAATTTTATGGTTTGGTAAAAACCTTATTAAGAGTGAGAGTTTAGATATGGATTTATTAAAGCTAAAGAGTAATAAACCTATATCTCATGACAATGTCTTTCACACACTATTAGGGATTCTTGAGATTGAAACTGGTATTTATAAGAAAGAAAAAGACCTTCAGTCCTTTGCAATTAAGAAATAACTTATATATACATCATATGAAAATTGAGTTGCTGATATTTTCAGGTATTTAAATTATTT
>RFPQ01000259.1 GCA_009926035.1 Betaproteobacteria bacterium | reverse complement strand
TGCTTTCTCAATATTTTTATTCGGCATATTTCTGCAAACTACCATGGCTGGCGTCGATGAAGATGTCTTCCAATTAAAAAAAACATGGGAACAATTAAAGTATAAAACACCTGTAAGTGAACAAGAGAAAGGCTTTGAATTGCTTCTTGCTCAAGCTGAAAAAGTTACAGCAAAGTATCCAGGTAAAGCTGAACCACTTGTATGGCAAGGTATTATTGAAGGCACATTTGCAGGCGTCCGAAATGGAATTCGAGGTCAATTGGCAGCATTATCATTAGTTAAAGATGCAAAACAACATTTTGAACAAGCCATTCATATAGATTCTAGTGGCTCTAATGGGGCCGCTTATACAAGTTTAGGATCACTTTATTATCAAGTTCCACCTTGGCCTATTGCATACGGAGATAACGACAAAGCTAAAGATATGCTATTGAAAGGCTTAGAAATTAATCCCGATGGCATTGATGCAAATTATTTTTATGGTGAGTTCTTATTTAAAGCTGGGGAATTAAATAAAGCGAGCGAATTCTTAAAAAAAGGATTATTAGCAGATCCTCGTGAAGGAAGAGAAATTTCAGATGAGGGTCGAAAAAAAGAAATTAATGACTTATTGAAGAAAATTGCAGATAAGAAGTAGAAGTCACAGGAGAGTTATTATTTATCTCCTAATTTAACCAATATTTGCGTCTTGAGATATTCAGATTTTTAAACCTCAATAGAGAAACATATTTTGTCAATCAAAAAACTTCAATGGTCGACTAGTATTTTTTGGGCGATTCTTTCAGCTTTATTTATAACAATTTTTGCTAACTTCACGATGTTTGCAAAAGCCAATATCTGGTTGATTGGCTCAGGCTCAAGCCCGTTATATATTGTTGTATTAGCCTTATTTCAATTTCTTCTTTTATTGTTCTTTATAGCTTTACTAACAATGCACAAGGGGCATAGGCATGTATTAGCTATTTTTTATTTTGCAGCTGCTTTTTCTGCCTATTTTGCTGATAGTTATGGCGTGATTATCGATAAGGATATGTTAATAAACGCAGCAGAAACAAATGTTGCTGAGGCATTAGGCTTACTATCGTGGCGATTAATATTTTATTTTACTTTTTTATTTGCACTTCCAGTTTTTGTTATTTACAAAGTAAAAATTATTCTTCAGCCTGCGCGTAAGCGAATCTTGTATCACTCTGGAGTAGCATTGCTTTCCATAGTAAGCCTTATTATTACATTTTTTGCTAGCAGTAATTTTTTGACTTCATTTTTTCGCGAACAAAAGCAAGTATTCTCTTATTCAAATCCTTTAAGCACACTTTATGCTACCTATCAATTTACTCATAAGACTTTTAGCTCTCGTAAATTATTCAAGCATATTGGAGATGATTC
>RFPQ01000258.1 GCA_009926035.1 Betaproteobacteria bacterium | reverse complement strand
AATGAATTTATCCTGAGGGCAATCAAATACATAATGAAGCGCTACAGTAAGTTCAATAACACCAAGATTTGATGAAAGATGACCGCCTGTTTTTGAAACGCTTTCAATAATGAAAGTTCTTATCTCATCACATACTTTAGTAAGTTCATTGCGTTTAAGTTTTTTTAAATCTTTTGGTGAATTAATTTTATCAAGGAGATTCATATTAGTGTGATCGCGTCATCATTAATTCAGCCATGCCAGCTAAATAATATGCTTTATCCCCAAATGGTTTGAGAGTCGCTAAAGCTTCTTCATAATATTGAGCAGCCAATTCCTTTGATTTAGAAATACCTAGTAATGACACAAAGGTAGATTTATTATCTTTTTCATCTTTGCCAGGTGTTTTGCCTAAAATTTCTTGATTTGCTGCTTCTTTATCAAGAATGTCATCTTGAATTTGGAACATAAGTCCAATTAATTTTGAATAGGTATCTATTGTATTTAGTGTATTTTTGTCATAACTATTTGAGGCAAGCACCGTCATTAAACAAGCTGCATTAATAAGCGCACCAGTTTTATATTGATGCATCTTTTTAAGCTCTTCTAATGAAATTTTTTTATTAGTATTTGCAATATCTAAGGCTTGGCCTTTTGCCATACCTTCAATGCCAATCGCGTTAGAAAAGGTGTGAATCATTTTTAATTGATTGTCTGGGTTAACTTGAAGAGACGGTGAAGATAAGCAAGAAAAAGCAATAGATTGCAAAGAGTCTCCAACAAGAAGCGCAGTGCTTTCACCAAATTTTTTATGGCAGGATAATTTTCCACGTCTCAAATCATCGTTATCCATGCAAGGCATATCATCATGAACTAAAGAATAAGCATGTGCAAACTCTAGGGCACATATAATATTTTCAATCGCAATCAAGGGAGTCTCTAAAATTTCTGCAGTTGCAAGTACAAGGAGTGATCGCATTCTTTTTCCGCCATTAAGAACGCTATACCTTATTGCTTCATTTAAGGGTATTTCATGGTTAGCTTGAGGCAATCTTTTTTCAAGCAAAGATTCGACAAATGCTTGTTTTTGGGAGAGCCATTCATGAAAGTTATTCATTAGCAGACTTGAATTGTTCGAGAGTATTTTCTGCAGAAAGCACTAAAACTTTATGTTCGATTTCTTTTAGAGAGTCTTGGCATAATTTAAGAAGCACCATTCCTTTTTCATAAGATTTTATCGACTCCTCGAGTGCCATATCACCTTGTTCCATTTTTGAAACAATAGATTCAAGTTCTTTAAGGTTTGTTTCTAGTGAATTTTTATCCATAAAAATTATCTTTAGTTGAGTGAGTGATTTAAGAAAATTGATAAATCATCAATTTCTTTTTCACAAATTTCATGTCCTATAGG
>RFPQ01000257.1 GCA_009926035.1 Betaproteobacteria bacterium | reverse complement strand
TTTTGGCGGTATTATGCGTTGCGATATTATTGCGGAAGGCATTATTGCTGCAGTTAAAGAGGTTGGTATTCAGATACCTATTGTGGTGAGATTAGAGGGTACCAACGTTGATCTTGGTAAAAAACTTTTACAAACAAGCGGCTTAAATATCAAAGCTGCAAATTCACTTACTGAAGCGGCAACCATCGCGACTAGTCTTATAAAAAAATAAATGTCTATTCTTATTGATAAATCTACCAAAGTAATTTGCCAAGGGTTTACTGGTAAACAAGGCACCTTTCACTCAGAGCAAGCGCTCGCTTATGGTACAAAATTAGTAGGTGGAGTTACCCCCGGTAAAGGCGGCACATCTCATCTTAATCTACCTGTATTTAATACAGTAAGAGAAGCTATGAAAACGACTAGTGCCAACGCTTCAGTAATTTATGTGCCTCCCGCATACGCTGCAGACTCAATTATCGAGGCTTCAGAAGAAGGCATTGAAATTATTATATGTATTACAGAAGGTATTCCAATACAAGATATGATTAATGTGAAGGCAGCTATACGAGCTAATAAATCAAAACTTATTGGGCCTAACTGTCCTGGTGTTATTACGCCTGGCGAAAGCAAGATTGGTATCATGCCTGGCAGCATTCATTTGCCCGGATCGATTGGTATTATTTCAAAATCAGGCACATTAACTTATGAAGCCGTTCAACAAACTACTATGCTTGGTTTAGGCCAAAGCACATGTGTTGGCATTGGTGGAGACCCTATCAAAGGACTTAATTTTATTGAGTGCTTACAAATGTTTGAGGAAGATAAAAATACAAAGGGTATTATCTTAGTCGGTGAAATTGGAGGCTCGGATGAAGAAGAGGCTGCTGAGTATATCAAACAACATATTAAAAAACCTATCGCAGGTTATATTGCTGGCATCACAGCTCCTGAAGGAAAAAGAATGGGTCATGCAGGCGCGATTATCTCGCAAGGGTCTGGTCTTGCAATAGATAAAATCAAAGCATTGGAAAAGGCCGGTGTTAGCATGTCAAAATCTCCTGCAGACATGGGTTTTACCATGCAAGCTTTATTAAAAAAATAAAAATTGTATAAAAAAACTCTTTTCTTTTTTCTTTTAATTACTTCTTTCTTTGCGTCAATTACATATGCTGAAGAATCTGTTAATTATCTTTTAACGGCAGCTTCAAAAGGTGACATTGAAACAGTAAGTGCTATTTTAGAAAGTGGTGGCAATCCAAATACTAAAGATGAAGATGGTGTTACAGCACTAATGTATGCTGCAAGAAAAGACATGGATAAAATTGTAGCGCTTTTAATTAAAAAAGGTGCGGCAGTGAATGCAACAGAAAATAATGGTTGGACTGCATTAATGTTTGCAGCTAAAAAAAACTATGTGCGATCAGTTCAATTATTA
>RFPQ01000256.1 GCA_009926035.1 Betaproteobacteria bacterium | reverse complement strand
AATGGTTTAATTTTTGGAAATGGATCAAACGATATTTTAGAGTTAACTGCACGCACATTTTTAAAAGTGGGCGATGAAGTTATTTTTTCACAACATGCTTTTGCTGTTTATAGTCTTGTAACCCAAGCTATGGGGGCTATAGGGGTTAAGGTCCCGGCTTATAATTTCTCGCACGATCTTTCAAAAATGATCGATGCAATCACTTCAAAAACGAAGATGATTTTTATTGCGAATCCTAATAATCCCACAGGAACACTTATTCCTAAAAATGAACTTAAAGCGTTTTTAGGTAAAATTCCTCAGCATATTATTGTGGTTTTAGACGAAGCTTACGATGAGTATCTAGACGGTGATGATAAATCAGTGAGCTTTACATGGCTTAATGAATTTCCAAATTTAATTATCTCAAGAACTTTTTCAAAAGCTTATGGTTTGGCAGGATTGAGAGTGGGTTTCGGAGCATCTAACCCTGAAATTATTCAATTTATGAATCGAGTAAGACAGCCTTTTAATGTCAATAATTTGGCGCAAGACGCTGCAGTTGCAGCATTATTGGACGATGCATTTGTCACTGAGAGTAAAATGCTGAATAATAATGGAAAAAAACAATTAGAATCAGCTTTTCAAAAACTGCATTTAAGCTTTATTCCTACTTTTGGAAACTTTATAAGTTTCAAGGTTGACAGAGCTTCTCAAGTTTTCGAGGCTTTATTAAAAGCGGGTATCATTGTTCGCCCAATAGCTAATTATGAGATGCCTGATTATTTGCGTGTCAGCATTGGCCTTAAAGAAGAAAATGAAAGATTTATTCAGGCATTAGAAACGATTATTTAAATAGGATTTAGCATGATTATTGTAATGAGCAACGCTGCGACCGAAGAGCAAATTGAGTCGGTCATTAAGCGTATAGAAGAAAAAGGCCTAGAAGCCAATGTTTCTCGAGGCACCGAGAGAACAGTCATTGGTGCAATTGGAGATGAGCGTAGCCTAGATCCAGAGCTTTTAGAGTCTCTTCCCGGCGTTGAACAAGCGCTTCATATTGTAAAGCCTTATAAAATTGTTGCACGTGAATGGCACAAAGAAGATACCGTGATTGATATAAAAGGTAATCTCATGGGCGGCAAACAAATCCAAATTATTTCAGGCCCGTGTTCAGTTGAGACGCCAGAGCAAATGGAAAAATCTGCAAAGGCCGTAAAAGCCGCGGGTGTAAGGCTGATGCGCGGCGGTGCGTTCAAGCCTCGCACAAGCCCTTATACGTTTCAAGGTACAGGTGTTGAGGGCCTGGAAATGTTTAGAAATGCTGCAGACAAAGAAGGCTTGCCTATTGTGACTGAACTTATGGATGCAAGACAACTTGATACCTTTATGAAATATAAAGTAGACGTGATTCAAATTGGTACTCGCAGTATGCAAAA
>RFPQ01000255.1 GCA_009926035.1 Betaproteobacteria bacterium | reverse complement strand
CAAGCCACAAAAGATGCTGCCAAATTAGCCGGTTTAAATGTGCTAAGACTCATTAATGAACCTACAGCTGCTGCTGTTGCATATGGTCTCGATCAAAAGAAAGAGGGTACCTTCGTCATCTATGATTTAGGGGGTGGTACTTTTGATGTTTCAATCCTAAAGCTTCATCAAGGTATATTTGAGGTCCTAGCCACCAATGGCCATCCTCATTTGGGTGGTGATGATTTTGATCAGGCCATAGCAGAGCTTATCAAACATGAAAACAAAATCGATTATCTTAGTCAAGAAGATAAACGCTCCCTCATTACACATGCTAGATACTTAAAAGAAAATCTTACAAAAGATTTGTCTACAAAAACAATAATTAAACTCTCTAACAATCAAGAGATTAGTTTTTCATTGAATAGAGATACATTTTTTAAAATAACGCATGATCTTGTTCAAAAAACAATTCAACCGATAAGGCGCGCATTAAATGATGCTCAATTAACAATAGAATCAATTGATGGTGTCGTCATGGTGGGCGGTGCGACACGCATGCCACATATTCAATCAGAGATTAAGAGTTTCTTTAAGAAAGAATTGCTTAATGATCTTAATCCAGATGAAGTCGTAGCACTAGGTGCTGCAAGACAAGCTCATACATTAGCTGGCAATAAATCAGATCAAGAACTACTTCTTCTCGATGTAACACCGCTATCCCTTGGTGTTGAAACTATGGGTGGTTTAGTTGAAAAGATTATTCACAGAAATTCCACGATTCCGATCGCAAAAGCACAAGAATTTACAACATATAAAGATGGACAGACGGCAATGTCAATTCATGTATTACAAGGTGAACGTGAACGCGTATCTGATTGCAGATCGTTAGCTAACTTTACCTTAACGGGCATCCCCCCAATGGTTGCAGGAGCTGCAAAAATTCGCGTGACTTTCCAGATTGATGCTGACGGATTACTTTCAGTATCAGCAAAAGAATTATCGACCAATAAAGAGACAAGCATTACCGCTTATGGTTTATCTGAAGATCAAATTACAAATATGCTTAAACAATCTTTTGAGAAAGCTGATGAAGACAAAAAGATTCGCGCATTGAGTGAAGCTAAAATTGAAGGTGAGCAAATTATCATAGCTGTGCAAAATGCTCTAGATAAAAGTGGCAATCAATTATTAACGCAGACTGAAATCACAAAGATTAAGACTGCCATAAAAGTACTTTCATCCTCTCTTACATCTGATAATCCTGATTTAATTATTCAAGATACAAAAGATTTAAACATCCTCACAGAGTCATTTGCTGGCAAACTTATGGATGAGTCTGTAGGTCTTGCGCTTAAAGGTAAATCGATAGATAAGGTAAACTTCTAATATGCCAAAAATTATTATTTTGCCTCATGTTGAAATTTGCCCCCAGGGAGAAGTGATTGATGC
>RFPQ01000254.1 GCA_009926035.1 Betaproteobacteria bacterium | reverse complement strand
TAATGAACTTTTAGATCTTATTTCTAAAAGAGCTTCATTAGCGTCAAATATCGGAAGTCTAAAAACCGATGGTGTGATTTATCGTCCTGAACGAGAAGCTCAGGTCTTACGTCGTTTGGTTGAACAAAACCAGGGACCGCTTTCAAATGAAAGTATTGAAAGTATCTATAAGAGCATCATGTCTAATTGTAGGGCGCTTGAAAAACAAATCTCCGTTGCATTTTTAGGGCCGCTCGGAACATTCAGCGAAGAAGCTTCTATGAAACAGTTCGGTGAATCGATTGTTTCTATGCAAACATCGAGCATCGATGAAGTATTTCATCTTGTGGAATCACATAAAGCGCACTATGGTGTAGTGCCTGTAGAAAATTCCACAGAAGGTGCGATTAATCGGACGCTTGATTTACTTCTCACATCAAATGCTTTGATATGTGCTGAGATTATTTTGCCTGTGCATCATAATTTAATAAGCAATGAAAAAAATTTATCGAGCATTAAAAAAATATATTCTCATGCTCAATCATTATCGCAATGTCATCAATGGTTGCTTAATCATGCTCCGGGCATTGAATTACAATCCGTTTCTAGCAATGCTGAAGCTGCCAAGATAGCATCTAAAGAAAAGGGTACCGCTGCTATTGCTAGCATTCGTGCTGCAGGTTTATTCAACACTCCTGTGTTAAATGAAAATATCGAAGATGATCCAAAAAACTCAACGCGATTCCTAGTAATTTCTAATCACGAAGTTAAGCCTTCTGGATTAGATAAAACATCCATTATTGTTGCCGCAAAAAATCAGCCTGGTGCTATTGCATCGATGATTGAACCTTTTGCAAAGAATAAAGTAAGCATGACTAAACTTGAATCTCGCCCATCCAAAACTGGCTTATGGGAATATGTTTTTTTTATTGATGTGGAAGGGCATATGACGGATACAAAAGTCGCGCTATCACTCAAAGAAATCGAATCTAAAGCTTCATTCTTAAAAGTCTTAGGATCTTATCCGCAATCTAATTTGACTTAATGGATTTATGCGCTAGCATGCCACTTAAGACTTTTTTTAATATTTGATTATGTCTATTCAAACTCTCATTCCAAAGTATATTTGTGATATTGCCCCTTACCAAGGGGGCAAACCTATTTCTGAACTTGCTCGGGAATACAATTTAGAAGAATCATCCATTGTGAAGTTAGCTTCTAATGAAAACCCTTTAGGTATGAGCCCAAAAGCGCGTGAAGTGATTTTAAAATCTATTGATGAGATTTATCGATATCCTGATGGCAATGCATTTAAATTAAAAAGTGCTATTAGCCTTAAATTTAATTTAAATCCCAATGGTTTAATTTTTGGAAATGGATCAAACGATATTTTAGAGTTAACTGCACGCACATTTTTAAAAGTGGGCGATGAAGTTATTTTTTCACAACATGCT
>RFPQ01000253.1 GCA_009926035.1 Betaproteobacteria bacterium | reverse complement strand
CCGCCATTAAGAACGCTATACCTTATTGCTTCATTTAAGGGTATTTCATGACTGGCTTGAGGCAATCTTTTTTCAAGCAAAGATTCGACAAATGCTTGTTTTTGAGAAAGCCATTCATGAAAATTATTCATTAGCAGACTTGAATTGTTCGAGTGTATTTTCTGCAGAAAGTATTAAAACTTTGTGTTCGATTTCTTTTAGAGAGTCTTGGCACATTTTAAGAAGAAGCATTCCTTTTTCATAGGATTTTATAGAGTCTTCGAGCGTCATATCACCTTGTTCCATTTTTGAAACAATGGATTCAAGTTCTTTGAGATTTGTTTCGAGTGAATTTTTATCCATAAAAATTGTCTTTAGTTGAGTGATTGATTCAAGAAAATTGATAAGTCATTAATTTCTTCTTCACAAATTTCATGTCCTATAGGATATTTTTCAAAAATTGCAGAATTACATTTTTTTAATAGTTTTTTATAGGAGTTATCAGCAATTTGTATATCTATAACATTATCATATAGGCCATGAGCCATAAAGATTGGCATATTGATTAACTCGTTTTTTATAGGGTCTATAAGCTTTTCTTTCAAAGGAAGGTATCCTGATAGAGCAGTAATACCGCCTAATCTTTTATGATATTTCAATCCTAAATAAAAACTCATAGCAGCGCCTTGAGAAAAGCCCCCAATAATAATTTTTTGGGGAGGTATGCCAAGGGAAATTTGATTTTCAATAAGCTTTTGAATGATTAAACTTGATCTCTCCATTCCCAATTCATCCTCATCTTTCTCCAGGGATAGATCATATAGATCATACCAAGCTCTCATTTCAAAA
The DNA here is from genome assembly GCA_009926035.1 of Betaproteobacteria bacterium. Classification (GTDB taxonomy): domain Bacteria; phylum Pseudomonadota; class Gammaproteobacteria; order Burkholderiales; family Methylophilaceae; genus Methylopumilus. Next base: position 617 of record RFPQ01000253.1, on the reverse strand, counting down.
CCTTGATTAATAGTTACCGGTCGATAAGGCGCATGAGGCAAGATAAATCGAATTTTATTGAATTGTGGCCTTATAAAAATGTTTTTAAGGTTAAATCCATCAGCTCCTAAGCCATGAAGGAATATGACTGCCCCTATTGGCGCCTCGGTGCTATTAATAACAATCGGCATCATAAATAAAAAAAGCAGAATTAAATTCTGCTTTTTTTAAAAAAATAAGTTATTTAGTTTCAGCTAACTTCTTAAGTGCTGGAAGTCCTGCATCATAAATTTCAGTCACAGCTTTTACTGCTGATTCATCATCTTGACCAGCTGGAATAGGCGGGTTGAGTTTATAAACCCTATAAAAACGACCGACCCATGTTACAGTGGATTGGTTTGGATTCGAGCCTTTTGCTACAGTAATAAATGAATTGTAATCAGCTACAGGTATGGAACCTTCTACAATTTCATATTTTAATTTCATAGCTTCTTCATCGATACCTTTAAGCCTCTCAATAACTTTGCCTCCAGATTTTAATACAAGTGTTCTAGTCGTATCTTCGCCCTTTTTTTCAACTTTGCTATCAGTCACAAGAGGTATCCATTTTTGAACAGCACCAAAATCTTTAACAATTG
>RFPQ01000252.1 GCA_009926035.1 Betaproteobacteria bacterium | reverse complement strand
TCAGCAAGATCTTTTAATTTTTTTAAAATATCAGAAGAGATTTCAATAGGATGCTTTAAACCTTGTTCGGTTTTAATTTGGATATCATCGCTATGATCATCGAAAGTGTAGGGTAATGATTCTCCATATTGAATATCAGATCGTGTGTGACCCATAAAGCGCTTTACTGACACAATCGTATTCTTAGCGTCAGTCGATAAATAAGATACGGCCTCATGACCCACCTTAATTGTATTTTTTCCGTAGTAGACGATAGAGGGTATCAGTGAATTTCCATCTGTATCTTTTAAAATTGTAGGTAATCCGCTTTGAACAGTAGCCACAAGAGAGTTTGTTGTCCCTAGGTCAATACCAACCGCAAGTTTGTGTTGGTGGGGAAGGCTGCTCTGACCAGGCTCTGCAATTTGGAGTAATGCCATATCTTAAATAATCTCGATTAAAGCGTCATGAATGTGCTGTTCAATTTTTTCAATAAAATTAAGTTCGCGTGTAGTTTTAATGGCATCGTTTAAATCATCTTTATTATCAAAGAAGGCTGGCAATTGATTGATCATTTGATTTTTATTTTTTTGAATATCAGCCGCTAATTTTTCAAGAGCTAATTTATCTTGCTTATGCGTCTCGAGTTCTTCGCGCCATTCCATTTGCTGCATTAAAAAATCCTGAGGCACCGCTGTATACTTTTCATCATGGATATTGACACCATGTAATTGGAGTAAATATTCTGCACGTCGAATAGGCGATTTCAAAGTTTGATAGGCATCGTTCACTTGGGCCGTTTTTTTTATGGATTCTAGTTTAGTGTCATCACCCAAAGATGCAAACCGATCAGGATGAATTTCTTTTTGAATACTTTGGTAATTCTGATCAAGCTTTTTTAAATCAATAACAAATGCTTTCGGAAGTTGGAGTAGGTCAAAAAAATTTTGATTCACACTGTAAAGCTCTCACCGCAGCCACATTCTGCCTTGACATTAGGATTATTAAATTTAAATCCTTCGTTTAAACCTTCTTTAGCAAAATCGAGTTCGGTTCCGTCAATATAAACAAGACTTTTTGGATCCACCATGATTTTGATGCCATGGCTTTCAAATATTTGATCTTCAGGCAACGTGTCATCCACAAACTCTAGTGTGTAAGCCATACCGGAGCAGCCCGTTGTCTTAACGCCCAAGCGAAGACCCACCCCTTTACCTCGGTTCTTGAGATATTTTTCGACGCGTTCCGCAGCTTTGGGCGTTAAAGAAATGCTCATCTTAAATTTATTTACCTTGTTTACTCTTTAAATCAGCAATCGCTGATTTAATAGCATCTTCAGCTAATACTGAGCAGTGTATTTTAACGGGTGGCAATGCCAACTCTTCTGCAATCGCTGAGTTTTTAATTTCAGAGGCTTGATCTAATGTTTTACCTTTCAACCATTCGGTGACAAGTGAGCTCGAAGCA